>NZ_JBQFMP010000006.1:0-284043 GCF_056531905.1 Ruegeria sp. K11 | reverse complement strand
CAACATGATCGGTGATCTGCATGGCAGCAAGGACTATCGCGCACATCTGGTCAGCGTCATGACAAAACGCGCCGTCAACGCCTGTACCTGATACACCGCAAAACAAAGCGGAAAACACACATACCCCCCGGCACAAAACGCCGGGGGATTATGTGGGACGTACGCGAGGTGGTTTTGGGGGCTGCCAGTATGCGCCCGTGTCTTCCCGAGCCTTTTGATACTGTTCCACCCGATCCTGCGCGGTATGTCCGTCCGCGTTGAACAGATGGGCCAAGAGGCACTCAAGAACGACCATCGCGCCGGAGAAGCTGGTGAAGGCGTGGTGTGTGCGGGTGCTGATTGTCAAGCTGACGTCCGGTTTCAGGCCCGGTGCGATGACGTCACTGTCTGATATCAGCACCAGTTTCAAGCCACGATCCTGAGCAAAGCGCATGGATTTTATCGTGTCCGAGGAGTAGGGATGCACGGTAATTGCCAGCAGGCAATCGGTCTGATCCGCCTGCAGAAGATCATCCACAGCCGATCCCATATGGCGCGGAATCAGCTGCAGCCCCGGATGCGCCATTCGCCCCGCATAGTGAAAGTAATAGGCCAATGCATAGCTGGCGCGCGTGGCGGTGATGAAGCATCGGTTGGACCTGATCACAACGTCGATGGCCCGTTTTGCCGTCCTGGGATCCAGCAGCCGCATAGATCGGGTTGCCACGTTCAGTTCGTTTTGGACAAAGGTGGCGTGAGTGGCGTCAAAGCCGCCTTTGGCCTGCATTTGATCCAGCCAGTCCTGACCAAGCTGCGCTTCTCGGTCCGTGACCAGAATCTGCCGAAAAGGGATGCGGAAACTGTCGAAACTGTCGAACCCGAACCTTTGGGACAGGCGGACAAGAACGTTGGAGCTTACCCCGATTTTCTGTGCAGTTGTGCGGATCGGGTCCAGCCCGAAATCTCCGGGGTGGTCTATGATATATTTGGCCGCCGCCTGCATCTGAGGGGGCAGGGCATCAATTTCCCGGCGCAGATGCGCGGTGATCTGAGGTGCTGTCGATTGCATGAGCGTAGAAAAACATATGTTATGAAGAAATCAAATTGAAAACGATTTGTTTGCGCGTAAATCTGTTGCACACAGCAAGAGTATCGGGGTGACAGCGGTGCACCAAAAAACACTTGAAAGCCAGCAGCCTCCTTACGTGTTGGTTGCCCCAAATGGCGCGCGGCGCGGGGCGAAGGACCATCCGGCGATTCCTGTCACCGTGCCGGAACTTGTGGAGACTGCCAAAGCCTGTTCCGATGCCGGGGCTAACGGACTACACCTGCATGTTCGCGACAAGGCAGGGCGGCATTCACTGGATTCGGGACTGTATCTTGAGACGATCGCCGAACTGCGCCGCAAGGTTCCTGAGATCGATGTGCAGATCACCACCGAGGCCGCCGGTCTGTTTGATGTTCCTCAGCAACTGTTTTGCCTGAGATCGGTGAAGCCGGAATGGGCCTCGATCTCGGTTCGGGAAATCGCGCGGGATGAAGCACTGGCGCCGCAGGTCTATGCAGAATGTGCTGCGCAGGGGACACGGGTGCAGCATATCCTTTATGATCAATCTGATGCGGCGCTGTTGGATCATTGGCAGGATCGCGGGATTGTTCAGCCCGATCAACAGGAGCGGTTGCTGGTGTTGGGGCGGTATTCTTCCGGGCGGAACTCGGACCCGGGGGATTTGGATGTCTTTCTTCCTCAGCCATCGCGGTGGATGCTGTGTGCGTTTGGTAAACATGAACATGCGTGCCTGAGCTATGCGGCAGAAAACGGCGGAGATGTGCGGGTCGGGTTTGAAAATAGTATGGTGAATTCAAAAGGGCGTCTGTGGGCCGATAACGCAGCCTCGGTTGCAGCGCTGGTTGAATTGTTAAAAGGAAGCAGAAGATGAGTCATGTATTTCCGCGCCACACCAGGGCGGAATTGCCGGTCGCGGCGGCAGGGGACGGGTGCTATCTGATTGACGCCTCGGGCAATCGATATCTGGATTGCGGGGATGCGGCGGTTTCGTGCCTGGGTCATTCGAATGCTAAAGTTGCGCAAGCGGTCAAGGCGCAGGTCGACAAAATTGCGTTTGCGCATTCGGGGTTCATGACATCTGAACCGGCCGAGGCTTTGGCGGATTTGCTGATCCAGCATGCCCCGGGCGATCTTGAGCGGGTTTATTTCGTTTCGGGCGGGTCCGAGGCGACCGAAGCTGCGATCAAGCTGGCGCGGCAGTATTTCCTTGAAATCGGTCAACCCGAGCGGCGCCATGTCATCGCGCGGCGGCAGAGCTATCATGGCAATACGCTTGGGGCGTTGTCTGCTGGGGGGAACGCTTGGCGGCGGGCGCAATTTGCGCCGATGTTGATCGAGATGACCCATATAGCGCCCTGTTACGAGTATGCCGAAGGGCTCGAAGGCGAAAGCAGCTTTGACTATGGCCAGCGTGTTGCCAATGAACTCGAGACCGAGATCCTGCGCCTTGGTCCCGAGACCGTTATGGCATTCATGGCCGAACCTGTAGTTGGGGCTACATTGGGCGCCGTGCCTGCCGTTGACGGGTATTTCCGGCGGATTCGCGAGATTTGCGATCAGTATGGCGTGTTGCTGATTTTGGATGAGGTGATGTGCGGAATGGGACGCACCGGGCATTTGTTCGCGTGCGACCACGATCAGGTCGTGCCGGATATCCTATGTATCGCCAAGGGGTTGGGGGCCGGGTATCAGCCTGTCGGGGCGATGTTGTGCACCGGCCGGATTTATGATGCGATCCGGGATGGGTCGGGGTTTTTTCAGCATGGCCACACCTATATCGGTCATCCGGTGGCGACCGCAGCGGCGCTGGCCGTCGTGCAGGAATTGACCTCGCGCGAATTGCCACAACGGGCCGCCCAAATGGGGCGGCGGTTGCAGGCCTTGCTCGAGGCCCGTTTTGGTCAGCACCCCAACATTGGCGATATCCGGGGCCGCGGTTTGTTTCGAGGGCTCGAGCTGGTCGAGGACAGGGAAACAAAAACGCCGTTCGATCCATCACGCGGGATTGCCGGAAAGATCAAGAAAGCCGCCTTTGCCGAGGGGCTGATCTGTTATCCCATGGCGGGAACGCGGGATGGGCGCAACGGAGATCACATCCTTCTTGCGCCTCCGTTCATCATCGAAGAGGAACAGTTGCATGAGACGGTGGACAAGCTGGAACGCGCCATCGCCTCGGTGATCTGACAAGTCCGTGACCGCCCTTTTGACAGGAGCGTCAGGCGCTAGGATCACCGGACGAACGACCAACTGAAAGGCCAGGGCCATGCTCCTCGATATCTGGAACAGTTTTCGGAGATTGCCGCTGTGGGTTCAGATATGGGTGGCAGTGATCCTTGTGCCGGTCAACCTGATGCCACTGGCATTTTTGTCCCAGCCACAAGCGGGCCTGATCGCTTTTCTGGCCATAACCGGAATGGCGCTGAATCTTCCGATCATGATAGCGGCGCGGGGGATGTCTGGCGCGATGGCCTTGCCGCATATTCTGTGCTGGACGCCTTTGGTGATGATTGTAGTGCTTCTGCTTGTGGGTGCCGAAAACCTGTCTGGGGGCTATGTGCGATTTCTTTGGGTGCTGCTGGTGGTCGATGTCATCTCGTTGATGTTCGACGTTCGGGATGCAGCACAGTGGGTCCGGAATCGCCAGGCGAGCTGAAAACGAAAAAAGCCCCCTTGCTTACAAGAGGGCTTTGAAACGCTAAGCGCAGGTATTGTTACTTTTGTGGCAGCGGGCCGATCATCATGATCATCTGACGGCCTTCCATCTTGGGCATGTTTTCTACCTTGCCAAGTTCCTTGATGTCCTCGGCCACACGTTCCAGAAGTTCACGCCCGAGGTTCTGGTGCGCCATTTCGCGGCCCCGGAAACGCAGGGTAACCTTAACTTTGTCACCCTTTTCCAGAAACTTGAAGACGTTCTTCATCTTGACGTCATAGTCATGGGTATCGGTGTTGGGCCGGAACTTGACCTCTTTCACCTCGATGACTTTTTGCTTCTTGCGGGCTTCGCTTTCGCGCTTTTGCTGTTCGTACTTGAACTTGCCAAAATCCATGATCTTGCAGACCGGCGGGTTCGCGTTGGGCGAGATCTCGACAAGGTCGAGCCCGGCGTCGGCGGCAAGTTGCATGGCTTTGGCGGGATGAACCACCCCGACATTTTCGCCTTCGGCGCCAATCAGGCGAATTTCGGGGGCACGGATTCTGTCATTGACGCGCGGTCCGGTGTCTCTCTGCGGGGGCGCGTTGTGAGGTCTGCGGGCTATGGGTTCATTCCTTTGATGGTTGCAGAATTTCGAGCCCGGAATTTAGACCGGGCCGAACAGTGTTTCAAGCGCCAACAGTTGCGAAACCCGCGAAATTCGCAAGTTTCACAGCAGGTTTATACATTGGTTGTGATCCGAAAGGTTCGGTTCAACCTACAAATGCCTTTTCAATCACGAATTCCTTGGGTTCCGAATTCGCCCCTTCGCGCAAGCCGAATTCTTCAAGGATGGCCTTGATGTCGTGATTGAACGCCAGGCTGCCACAGACCATGGCACGGTCGGTTTCCGGCTTGATACCGCCTTCGATACCCAGATCGGCAAACACCGTGCCATCCTGCAGCAGAGTGGTGATGCGGCCCATCTTGGGGCTCTCTTCCCGCGTGGTGGTTGGGTAGTAGCGGATCTTGTCGGCGAAACCCTCACCGATCAGTTCGGCCAGCAATTCATCGTTGCGCACGTTTTCGATCAGCTCACGACCATAGTCCAACTCGGCCACATCGCGGCAGGTATGGGTGATGATCACCTCATCGTAGTCTTCGTAAGTCTGCGGTTCACGCAGCAGCGATGCAAAAGGGGCAAAGCCGGTACCGGTGGCAAAGAACCAGATGCGCTTGCCGGGCAGCAGCGCGTCATGGACCAGCGTGCCAACGGGCTTGGGGCGCAGGATGATCTGATCTCCGGGTTGGATGTGCTGCAATTTCGATGTCAGAGGGCCGTCCTGCACCTTGATCGAATAGAACTCCAGCTCTTCGTCCCATGATGGCGAGGCGATGGAATAGGCCCGCAGCAGGGGTTTGCCATTGTCGCCTAGCAGACCGATCATCACGAACTCGCCCGAGCGGAACCGCAGCGAAGCCGGGCGCGTGACCTTGAAAGAGAACAGACGGTCCGTCCAATGCTTGACGTCGGTGACGGTCTGGGCGTCGGGCAGAACGGGGGCCTTGACGGCGGTTGCTTCGGTCACGGGCTTCATCTCTGTCATCGTTATCACTGCCGGTTGGGTAAACCGACATCTCCGTTTAATCTTTGATCCAAGTCAGGAAAAGGGGCAGGTTGCCCCTAGGTTTCATTTTCCAGTGAATGTGACCCTAGCCGCGAAGCCGCGACTGATAATTGTGCGATTGCCAATCGGCTCGTGCCAGCCACTGATCTTCGGGCTGCCGGTTGGCCAATGCGTGATCGATCTCGACCTCGTCAAAACCGCTGCGGCGCGCCATGGCATATTGGTCAGCCAGCACATGCCCCTTGGCGCGCAAACGTCCCGTATAACCTTTCAGGCGCAGGATGCGCGCGATCGTAAAGCCGCGCCCATCCGCCGACGAGGGGAAATCCACGCGCACCATTCGGGCGCTGCCAAGACGGTCATACAACTCGTCCGGGTCTGTGTCCGAGGCCACATCCAGCGCGACCACATCATTGGCCGCATCTTCCAGCGTGACAAAGCCGTCGGTCCAGTCGTCGGGTGAAAAGCCATCATCCGTTACGATTACATTCATGTTCTCTCTCCGGCGCGCACCATTTTGCCATCGACAAAATGGATGCCGCATTCTTCCTTGTTCTGATCGCGCCAACGTCCTGCGCGCGGGTCTTCGCCTTCTTTGACCGGCGAGGTGCAGGGCGCGCAGCCGATCGAGGGGTAACCTTTGGCCACCAGCGGATGCCGGGGCAGGTTGTTTTCTATCATATAGGTGCGCACGTCTTCGGGCGCCCAATGGGCCAGCGGATTGACCTTGATCCGGCCGGTCCCGTCTTCGACCTCAAAGAAGTCAAGCGCGGCGCGGGTGCCTGCCTGAAACCGTTTGCGGCCCGTGATCCAGCCGCAATAGCCTGACAGCGCCTGTTGGAGCGGGAAGGTCTTGCGCAGGTTGCAGCAGGCGTCCGTATCCTGCAAGCGCAGTGCACCATAGGGGTCTTCGCGCTGAATATCTTCCTCGTCTGCGCGGATGATCCGGACGTTCTTCAAGCCCAAACGCTCGCTGACTTCCTGCTGGTATTCCAGCGTTTCCGTAAACAGCATCTGGGTGTCGATGAACAACACCGGGGTCATCTTGTCGACAACCGCAGCCATGTGCAGCAACACCACAGATTCCGCGCCAAAGCTGGACACCAAAGCGAGGTCGTCGATTTCTTCGATGGCCCCATGCATCACATCATGCGCACTGTGGTGCCGAAACCGGGCATTTAGCGCCTCGACCCTTTCGGTTAGTGCGCTGCGCTCTTTACCCAGTTCCGTCTGGATCAGGTCAAGCGGCATTCGCCTGCGCCTCGGGGTAGAGGGCTGCTTTGAACGGGGCCATGCCGACACGGCGATAGGTCTGCAGGAATTCCTCTTCGGCGCTTTCGCGTTGCTCCAGATAGGTGTCGACGATGCGCTCCACGGCGGGAACGATCTCGTCATAGGCAAAGCCGGGACCGGTACGGTCGCCAATGGCTGCAGTTTCGGTGCCGTCGCCGCCGAGTGTGATCTGGTAGTTCTCAACACCCGCGCGATCCAGACCAAGGATGCCGATGTGACCCACATGGTGGTGCCCACAAGCGTTGATGCAGCCCGAGATCTTGATCTTCAGGTGACCGATATCATGCTCCAGCTTCAGGTCTTCGAACCGGGTCGCGATTTCCTGCGCAACCGGGATCGAACGCGCCGTGGCCAGCGCGCAGTAATCCATGCCGGGGCAGGCGATGATGTCGCTGATCAGGCCGATATTGGCGGTGGCCAACTCGTATTCCTTCAGCTTGGCATGGATCGCGGGCAGGTCCGATTTGTGGACATGCGGCAGGATCACGTTCTGCTCATGGCTGATGCGCAGTTCGTCATAGGCGAACTCTTCGGCCAGATCGGCCATCACACGCATCTGTTCAGCCGTCGCATCGCCGGGCGTCGCGCCGTGTTTTTTTATCGAGATCGTCACGATCGCGTGGTCCGCGTTCTTGTGCGGTGCGATGTTGGTATCGACCCACGAGCGGAAAACCGGATCGTTGGTGTAGGCGCTTTCAAACGATGCAACCGAGCCTTTGCGGAAGGCAGGGGCGGCAAAGTGGCCCTTGATCTCATCCAGCAGCGCAATGTCGGCCCCTTTGAACTGCGGGCGGACCTGCAGGAAGCGTTCATTGACCTTGGCGCGGATGGCGTCGATGCCATGCTCGTGTACGGTGATCTTGATACGCGCTTTGTACTTGTTATCGCGGCGACCAATTTGGTTCCACACCGAAACGATGGCCTCAAGATAGGCCAGCAGGTCGTCAAAGGCGACGAACTCGGACAGTTCTTTGCCGATCATCGGGGTGCGGCCCAGACCACCTCCCACTATAACGCGGGCACCCAGAACACCGTCACGCTCGACCAGTTGCAGACCGATATCGTGTGCCCTGATCACGGCGCGGTCGTTTTCCGAACCGTTGATGGCGATCTTGAACTTACGCGGCATGAACTGGAATTCCGGATGATCGGTCGACCACTGGCGCAGCAGTTCGGCGTAGGGGCGCGGGTCGGCGACCTCATCCGCGGCGGCACCGGCGAAGTGGTCTGCGGTCACGTTGCGGATGGTGTTGCCGCTGGTCTGGATGGCGTGCATCCCAACCTCGGCCAGCGCGTCCAGCATATCCGGTACGTCGTTCAGCTTGGGCCAGTTATACTGGATGTTCTGACGGGTGGTGAAATGCCCATAGCCCTTGTCCCACTTTTCAGCCAGCAGAGCCAGCTGACGCATCTGTGCGCTGGACAGCGTGCCATAGGGAATCGCAACCCGCAGCATATACGCGTGCAGTTGCAGATACAGGCCATTCATCAGACGCAGCGGTTTGAATTCATCCTCGGTCAGTGAACCATCAATGCGGCGCTCGACCTGTGCCCGGAACTGCGCGTTGCGTTCTGCCAAAAATGCTGTGTCGAACTCGGAGTAGCGATACATGATTAGCTGTCCTTCGTTGCAGCCCCGAACCTTGGGGCCTTATATGGGGAGAGAAGAGGCCTGTGGTCAGGTCCGGGGCTGCGTTGCTGTTTCCTGCTTGCCGTGGGCATAGTTGGACGGCCCGGTGCGGCGGAAATCCTCGCGGAAATGGGTGGGTTCGGGGCCGTTCGCGCCGCTCACCGCATCGGCCAGATACGCGCCGACGATCTTGCTGGTCTGACGTTCCGCATCCAGCAGGCGCACTTGCGCGTGGGCCTCATCCGTGATCAGCTCGGCCTCGGACAATTCGCGCGACCAGCGATTGTCTTCGGTCAGATAGATGACATCGCCTTCAAGCAGATCATTGGCTGTCACGACTTTCGGAGTAAATGCACGCGCCATCAGAAACGCTCCTTGTTGAAATCACTGGCGGCCGTGTTCAGGGCCAATTGTTCTTGTAGGGTGCCGGCAAGACGCACAACTACGATCCGTCCACCAATGGCAGGCTGGGTATGAAGCCGGTGTGAATGTGGTCCGTTTTGCATCTTTGCGTCTTCTGCAGCATTGTTTGACTTAACACCCTATATAGGAAATATTCCCACTTATTCGCTATATGGGTGGCCAAATAAGGACGCCTGTTCTACTGAGATCGACAAGTGGAACATCTGTTCTGTCATAAAGGGATAATTGGAATGTCGGTGCGCATTGACGACACGGATCGGAAAATTCTAACCGAGCTTCAGCGGGACGCGAGCCAGTCGCTGGACGAAATCGCGGCTCGTGTGGGCAGTTCCAAGACACCGGTCTGGAATCGCATTCGGAAACTGAAGGGGGCCGGGATCATCGGTCAGCAGACCGTTTTGCTGGATGCCGAGGCGCTGGGTCTGGAGGCCACGTTCTTCGTTTTGATCCGCACGTCCGAACACGAAGCCGACTGGCAGCGCAAATTCCTGAAAGCGCTGCGCGACAGACCCGAGGTGCAGGAGGCGCACCGTCTGGCAGGCGATATCGACTATATTCTGAAAGTGCGCGTGCGGAATGCGCGGGCCTATGACAATTTCTACCAATCCCTGATTTCCGAAGTGCGGGTGCACAACGTGACTGCCCTGTTGTCGATGGAAGAGATCAAGTCGACCACCATGCTTCCGCTAAGCGCCTAGCCAAGCCAAAGCTCAGGTTTCGACCAACAGTTCGGTCAGGCCATGAAAGTGATAGCTGTTGGCGAACTCTGCCGGTTCGGCCAGCCGCAGTTTTGGACATCTCTGGAACAGGATCGGCAGCGCGATCCGCATCTCCAGCCGAGCCAGAGGCGCGCCGACACAAAAATGCAAACCGCCGCCAAAGCTGGAATTCGCGACGACCTTGCGATGCGGATCAAACCGGTTGGGGTCCTGCCAGATGTCGGGATCACGATTGGCGGCGCCCAACAGCAAAGCGACCTCATCGCCACGTTTGAATTGCGTGCCGAACAGTTCCACATCTTCGTACACATAGCGCGTGAACATATGCAGCGGGGGATCAAAGCGCAGAATCTCCTCAATCACGTTATCCAGAGTGTCGGAAGCCAGGACCTCAGCACCAAGACCGGTCTGCAACAGCATCCTGACGCCGTTGCCAAGGGCGTGGACTGTCGCCTCATGACCGGCGTTCAGCAGCAGTATGCAGGTTGTGATCAATTCGTCCTTCGACAGCTTGTCTCCGTCTTCCTCGGCGGCGATCAACCGGGTGATCAGATCGTCCCTTGGGTCTTGTCGCCGCTGTTCGATATAGCTGTCCAGAAACGCAGTGAATTCCAGCGCGGCTTGTGCAGCGGCGTCCTCGGTCCTTCGGGTGCGGCTCGCCTGATACATCGCGACCATGTCATGTGACCAGCGCAGCAGGTCAGGGGCCAGAGCCTCGGGCACGCCCAACAGGCGGCAAATCGTGATGACGGGCACCTGCGTGCAATAGGCATTCAGCAGATCGAACGGAGAATCGGGGAATTGCGCGATCAGGTCGTGACACAAATCGGTGATGGAAGGGGCCAGTTCGGCAATCGCGCGCGAGGTAAAAGCGCGCAGGACAAGGGCGCGCAATCGCGTGTGACGCGGCGGCTCAAGCTCCAGCATCGAATGTGCCTCGACCGCCAGCCATGGCGCAATATGGGCAGGGCCTGACTTGGCCAGCTCGGGCGGGATTTCGCGTCCAAGGCGGCGGTCGCGCAAAAGGGCGCTGACGGCGCTATATGATACCGCAGCGGGCATGTCATATTCGGACCAGCAAAACAAATCCCCGTGGCTTCGGGCCATGTCATAGAACGGGTATGGGTTCTGCACAAAATCCGGATCGGTGGGGGATTGGCTCAGCGTCTTCATGCCGTGCAGACTTGCCATGGCGCGTGTTGAATGCAAGACCCTTAGACATGCAACGCATTTGGATCATTCTGGGGTTTCTGTGCGCCGTCGGGCTTCTGACGGTCAGCGTCTGGACCTACGGGTACCGTCAGGCCCTGTCGCAACTGAGCGAAAAGGCCGAGGCCGATCTTGAACTGGCGGCTGACCGGCTGAGCACACAAATGCAGGTCTATCAGGAACTGGCGGTTCTGATGGCGGATCATCCGGTTCTGGGTGCGCTTGATACGGCGACGCAAAAACAAACGGCGCAGGCAATGCTGCTGGATGTCGCTGACAAAACTGCTGCGGTCAATATGATCTATCTGGATCGAACCGGGCGGATTTTGGCAGCGGCGCAGCCGGTTCCTGATCAGGACATGGCCGGACATCCAGCCTTTGCGCGCGCCCTGCAGGGAGCCCTGGGCAGCGCGCATGGCGTCGAGCCCGGCAGTGGCGACCGGATTTATACCTATGCAGCCCCGGCATTTGGTCCAGATGGTCAGGTCGAGGGCGCGGTGATGGTTGTGGCGGACGTGCAGGACGTCGAACAGACATGGCGGGGCAGCACCGAAGCGGTCTTCTTCGTGGATGCAGAGGGTATCGTCTTTATCTCGAACCGGTCAGACCTGTTGTTCTGGCAGCGTCAGCCCGGGCAACTGGGTCTGACACCGCCTGAAGGCGCTGAGGTCAATTTCACCTCGACCCTCGTCGGCGGGCATGAGCTGTGGCAACTGGACTGGGGGCGATACCTGCCGCGCCACGCGTTGCATCTGACGCTTGATCTGCCGGTGATCGACATGACGGCCGAGGTTCTGGTCGATGTGGCGCCCGCGCGTCGGTTGGCGGGGTTGCAGGCTGCATCAGTTGCGGCCATCTGCTTTGCGTTTGGAGCCTTGCTGTTCATGGCAACCGAGCGGCGACGCGCTCTGGCCGAGGCCAACGCTGTTCTGGAAAGCCGCGTCGAACAACGTACGCATGCCCTGACCGCTGCGAATGCGGCTCTGCGCCGCGAAGTGTCGGAACGCGAAGAAGCCGAAGCCGCCCTGAAAAAAGCGCAGGACGAACTGGTTCAGGCCGGAAAACTCAGCGCGCTTGGGCAGATGTCGGCCGGCATCAGTCATGAGTTGAACCAGCCGTTGATGGCCATTCAGCAATTTGCCGATAACGGCTCGGCCTTCATGCAGCGGGGCAAGACGGACCGGGCACGCGAGAATCTGGGCCGAATCTCGCAGATGGCCGCCCGGATGGCGCGGATCATCAAGAACCTGCGGGCCTTTGCGCGCAACGAAAGCGAACCGATGGGCAAGGTCGATCTGGTTCAGGTCATCAGCACGGCCGTCGAACTGACTGAGGCCCGCCTTAGGACAGATGCGGTCATTCTGGATTGGCAGCCCGATGCCACGCCGGTCTATGCCTGGGGGGGCGAGGTGCGTCTGGTTCAGGTCTTTGTGAACCTCATCAACAATGCCGCAGACGCGATGAGCGGGCAGGAGGACAGACGCATCTGGATCGAACTCAGCAAGGGCGACCGTCTGTCGGTGACGGTCAACGATATTGGTCCGGGCATCGAGGACCCGGAAAAACTCTTCGAACCGTTCTATACCACCAAGACCGTGGGGTCGTCCGAGGGGATGGGGTTGGGGTTGTCCATCTCATATGGCCTTGTTCAAAGCTTTGGGGGCCATATTCAGGGATCAAACACGCAAGATGGTGCCGTGTTCACCGTTGAGCTTGAGCATTACAAGGAAGAAGAGGCCGCATGATCCGCAAGGTTCTTCTGGTTGATGATGACGCCGCCGTGCGCGAAGCGCTGGCGCAGACGCTGGAACTGGCGGATTTTGAACCGCTCGTTGCGGGCTCTTTTGTCGCCGCAAAAGATCACATTCACCGGGATTTTGCAGGTGTCGTGATTTCGGACATTCGGATGCCGGGCCGCGACGGGTTTCATTTGTTAAGCTATGCTCGCGAGATGGATCCCGAGTTGCCCGTTATATTATTAACGGGAGAGGGCGATATTCCCATGGCGGTTCAGGCCATGGGGCAGGGGGCCTATGACTTTCTGGAAAAGCCCTGCGCCTCGGCCGATCTGCTTGAGGTGCTTGGCCGTGCTTTTGCCGACCGCGCCGACGTACTGGAGCAGCGCGCGCACAAACAAGAGCTGGAGCGCGGCGACCCGGCTGCCCGCATGCTCTTTGGTCTGTCTCAGCAAGCTGAAACCCTGCGCGCCCGCGTGCGCACAGTGGCCGCAACGCGCGCCGAGGTTCTGGTGACGGGCCCTGTGGGCAGTGGTATCTCGAAAGTGGCCGAGGTGGTTCATCTGATGTCGCCGGTCGGACAGGGTCCTTTCATCAAACGTCCCGCCTCGGGCTTGTCAGCAGATGACCTGAATACGGCCTGCTCTGATGCAGGCGGCGGCTCGCTGTTTCTGGACGAGGTTTCAGCGATGCCGGAAGCGACGCAATATGCCGCTTTGGAACTGATCGAGAAAGGTCAGGAGGCGCGCATCATTGCCGGGACAACCGCCGATCTGGCTGAGCTGGCACAGCAGGGGCGGTTTAACCCGGACTTGTTCTACCGGTTGGATGTCATGCAGGTGCGCATACCGTCTTTGGCGGAACGGCCCGAGGATATTCCGGTGATCTTTCGCCACTATGTTGCGCAGGCCGCCGAGCAGGCGGGAATCGCTCCGCCCGAAGTGACGTCTGAACACCTTGCCTCGCTTATGACGCAGGACTGGCCTGGTAATGCGCGATCATTGATGTCTGCGGCCATGCGCTTTGTTCTGGGCATGCCGGAGGAGGCGTCCGAGGCGACTGAGTTGGGTTTGGTGGAACACGTGGCTCGGGTCGAACGCTCGCTGCTTGTGGCCGCGTTGGGCCGTCACAACGGTAAGGCATCCGAAGCGGCCAAAGCGCTTAAGCTGCCGCGTAAGACTTTCTATGACAAGCTGGCGCGCTACAAGATCCGTCCGGAAGACTATCGGCGCTAAGGGGGCTCCCGCCGGTTTGACCTGCATTTCATGCAGCAAAAACCGTTGGGCGTGGCAGCCCGCTGACGCGGGCTGCGGCTGGAATGCGGAACTGGTGCGCGCGATTCGCCACGGATGATTCGAAACAGTGCGGAATTCCGCACAACTTGGCGACGGGCCGTGTGGGATTCCGCACACTTTGGGCTCACCGAAAATTTCGCCATGCGGGTTGGGTTCGCAATGCAATGAAAATAAACACGAATTTTGAACCCGACTGATATCAAAACAAAAAGTTGAGCTGAAATCTGTGATTCGGTTCACTGCGCTTCGTGAGACGCGATTTGCGCGTCGATTAGGAAGTCTGGGAGGAAAAGACTGATGAAATTCCTGACAACAGCTGCGACCGCATTGGCGCTGACAGTGACCGCAACCGCTGGCATGGCCGCCTGTGACGATGGCGAGATTGTCGTCAAGTTCGCGCATGTGACCAACACCGACAAACATCCCAAGGGCATCGCCGCTTCGCTGCTGGAACAGCGCGTCAATGACGAGATGAATGGCGTGATGTGTGTGGAAGTATTCCCGAACTCGACGCTGTACAATGACGACAAGGTGCTTGAGGCGATGCTGCAGGGCGACGTGCAACTGGCCGCTCCGTCGCTGTCAAAGTTCGAGAAGTTCACCAAGCAGTTCCGCCTGTTCGATCTGCCGTTCATGTTCAAGAATGTCGATGCCGTGGATGCGTTCCAGGCCTCGGATGCCGGTCAGGCGATGAAGGACAGCATGCAGCGTCATGGCCTGCAGGGCTTGGCCTTCTGGCACAACGGTATGAAGCAGATGTCGGCGAACAAGCCGTTGGTTGAGCCCACAGATGCGGATGGTTTGAAGTTCCGTGTTCAGTCCTCGGACGTTCTGGTTGCACAGATGGAGGCCATCGGTGGCAGCCCGCAGAAGATGGCGTTCTCGGAAGTTTACGGCGCGCTGCAGCAAGGTGTTGTGGACGGGCAGGAGAACACCTGGTCGAACATTTACGGCAAGAAGTTCTTTGAGGTGCAGGACGGCATCACCGAGACCAACCACGGCATCATCGACTATCTGGTCGTGACCTCGGTTGACTGGCTGGACAGCCTTGAGCCGGAAGTACGCGATCAGTTTCTGACCATCCTGTCCGAGGTAACCGAGATCCGGAACAAGGAAGCCTTTGCTGTGAACGAAGCGGCCAAGCAGTCGGTGATCGATGCCGGCGGCACCATCCGCGAATTGAACGCGGATCAGCGTCAGGCCTGGGTCGATGCGATGAAGCCCGTTTGGGACAAGTTCGCAGGCGATGTCGGTCAGGACAAGATCGACGCTGCTCAGGCGATCAACGCCGGGTTCTGATCCCGGTCGAGGCCGCGCGTCGCGGGACTGGGGAGTTATCGACGTGCAGGCCGGGCGGGCCGCATCAAGGCCCGCCACTTCTTACTCTCATCACACAAATTGCGGGGACAATGAGATGTCTGGTGCGAAACCCGGCTCTGGCGGGCTGGTCGACCATATCGAAGAGACGATGATCGCGCTGCTGTTGGGGGTGATGACAGTCGTCACCTTTGCCAACGTGATCGCGCGGTTCGTCTTTAATTCCAACATCCTGTGGGCGCTTGAGCTGACAGTTTTCACCTTCGGCTGGCTGGTGCTCTTGGGCGCATCCTACGCGGTGAAGAAGCACGCTCACTTAGGTGTGGATGCAATCCTGAACATGCTTGCCCCGGCACCGCGCCGCGTTTTGGCGCTGATTGCGGTGGCGTGCTGTCTGGTGTTCTCGCTGTTGCTGCTGAAGGGCTCGTATGACTACTGGGCCGTGTTCGCCGACTTGCCGCCCACCTCGGGCCGCTGGTTCCCGACCGGGTTCGACACCGGTGCGCGCAGCCAGAGCTTCTATGAAGTCGACGACATCCCCATGGTCGCACCGCTGCGTTTTCTGGAGGACATGATCAACTATGGCGAGGGCTATGAAAAGCTGCCCAAAGTCGTGCCCTATCTGGTGTTGCCGGTGTCGATGGTGCTGCTTGTGATCCGCTTTTCGCAAGTTGCCGTTCAAATCTGGCGCGGTGAAACCGACCGCCTTGTCGCCAGCCACGAAGTCGAGGACGAGATCGAAGAAGTCCGCGCTCAGCAAGGGATGCATGACTGATGGATGTTGTACTTCTATTCTCGATGG
The DNA here is from genome assembly GCF_056531905.1 of Ruegeria sp. K11. Classification (NCBI taxonomy): domain Bacteria; kingdom Pseudomonadati; phylum Pseudomonadota; class Alphaproteobacteria; order Rhodobacterales; family Roseobacteraceae; genus Ruegeria; species Ruegeria sp. K11. The sequence continues at coordinate 268,308 of NZ_JBQFMP010000006.1, read as the reverse complement.
TCATCGGCCTGCTGTTGATCGGTGTTCCGATTGCGGTGGCGCTTGGCCTCAGTTCCACCCTGTTCCTGCTGATCTATTCCGACAGCTCTCTGGCCTCGGTGGCGGGCACCCTGTTCGAGGCGTTCGAGGGGCACTTTACCCTGCTTGCGATCCCGTTCTTCATTCTGGCCTCGTCCTTCATGACGACCGGCGGGGTGGCGCGGCGGATCATCCGCTTCTCGATTGCCTGTGTGGGGCATTTGCCCGGCGGCCTGGCGATTGCGGGTGTGTTCGCCTGTATGCTGTTTGCAGCGCTTTCTGGCTCGTCCCCGGCAACCGTTGTGGCCATCGGTTCCATCGTCATCGCGGGTATGCGTCAGGTGGGCTATTCCAAGGAATTTGCCGCCGGTGTGATCTGTAACGCAGGCACGCTGGGCATCCTGATCCCGCCCTCCATCGTGATGGTCGTCTATGCCGCGGCTGTAGAGGTGTCGGTCGGACGCATGTTCCTGGCAGGCGTTATTCCGGGCCTGATGGCCGGTCTGATGCTGATGATCACCATCTACATCATGGCCAAGGTCAAGAACCTGCCCAAAGGCGACTGGAAGGGTTGGGGCGAAATCTTCACCTCGGCGCGCGAAGCCGGTTGGGGCCTGTTCCTGATCGTCATCATTCTGGGTGGCATCTACGGCGGTATCTTCACCCCGACCGAGGCTGCTGCGGTGGCCGCCGTCTACGCCTTCCTGATCGCCAGCTTTGTCTACAAGGACATGGGGCCGCTCAGCACCGAAGAGGGCACGCCGAACCTGCCGCTGATGAAGAAGCCCTATGCGCTGGTCACGGCGTTCTTCCACCCCGATACCAAGCATACACTGTTCGAGGCAGGCAAGCTGACCGTCACGCTGCTGTTCGTGATCGCCAACGCGTTGATCCTGAAACACGTGCTGACCGACGAGCAGGTGCCTCAGCACATCGCCAGCGCCATGCTGTCGGCGGGGCTGGGTCCGGTGACCTTCCTGATCGTGGTTAACGTGATCCTGCTGATCGGCGGTCAGTTCATGGAGCCCTCGGGCCTGCTGGTGATCGTCGCGCCGCTGGTGTTCCCGATTGCCATCGAACTGGGCATCGATCCGATCCATCTGGGCATCATCATGGTGGTCAACATGGAGATCGGGATGATCACGCCTCCGGTCGGTCTGAACCTGTTCGTGACCTCGGGCGTTGCCGGTATGCCGATGATGGGTGTTGTGCGCGCGGCGCTGCCGTTCCTAGCGGTGCTGTTCGTCTTCCTGATCATGGTCACGTATATCCCATGGATATCGACCTTCCTGCCCAACACGTTCATGGGGCCAGAGATCATAACAAACTAGGCCAAACCAAATCGAGCATTGAAACCGGGCGGCGTCGCTGCCCGGTTTTTTTTGTCATCTGTTGAACGGCGGGCGGGAGTTCTTACGTAAAGGTGCGAGGACGACCTCTCCATCATGGATGATCATTCGGGACGACCCGAAGTGATGTGAGGGTTCTCAAATGGCCTGGATATATCTTCTCTTTGCTGGTCTTCTGGAAATAGTTTGGGCTGTGGCCATGAAACAGTCCGCAGGTTTCACCCGTTTGTGGCCAACGGCGATCATGGGCGTGTCCATGATCGGGTCGTTCGGCCTGTTGGCGCTGGCGATGCGGACACTGCCGCTGGGCACGGCCTATGTCATCTGGACCGGAATCGGCGCGGTGGGCGCGTTTCTTGTCGGGATCATGCTTCTGGGCGAGGCCGTTACGGCCATGCGCGTTTTCGCGGCGGCTCTGATCGTGGCGGGGCTGGTGACCATGAAACTGGCCTGAGCGCGTTGCTCAGGCCGATTGCAGCGCGTCGATAATGCCCGCGAAATCCTGCGCCTTCAGGCTCGCGCCTCCGACCAGTGCGCCGTCTACGTTCGAGACGGCAAAGATCTCGGCGGCGTTGCCCGGTTTGACCGACCCGCCATATAGCAGTCGCACCGAGCGGCCGACGCCTTCGCCAAAGCGGCGCTCCAGCCGGTTGCGGATGAAGTCATGGACCTCGCCGATCTCTTCCAGCGTCGGGACCTTGCCGGTGCCGATGGCCCAGATCGGCTCATAGGCGATGATCAGGTTTTCGCCGGTCGACTGATCGGGGATAGAGCCCGACATCTGTCCACCGATGATATCCAGCGTATTGGCCGCCTCGCGCTGTTCCAGACTTTCGCCCACGCAGATGATCGCCTTGAGCCCGGCATCCATCGCAGCGCGCGCCTTGGCGCGGACGTCTTCGTTTTGTTCTGCATGATCCTCGCGCCGTTCGGAATGGCCCAGGATCACAGCGCTTGCGCCCGCATCTACCAGCATTTCGGCGCTCAGATCACCGGTATGCGCGCCCGATTTGGCGGCGTGGCAATCCTGCCCGCCGACCGACAGCGCCGTCCCTTCAACCTTGTCCGCCGCGCGATGCAACAGGGTGGCCGGAGGGCAGATCAGAATGTCGACGGACGCCGAGGGGAAGGAAACAGAAAGCTCTGCAAGCTCATCCAACGCCGCGCTGGTTCCGTTCATTTTCCAGTTACCCGCTGCCAGTTTGCGCCGCATTGGTGTTCCTCCGGTTTTTGTCGTTGCCTGTTTCCGATAACACTGTGGTCGCGCCATGACAATTCAGCTAACAGTCGCTGCGCTGCAGGGTCGTGCCGTGCGCAGATTTCCGAGGTGGATATGATTGATAACCTGAACCTGAGAAAACTGGATCAGCGTGATCCGGAGGAGTTGACCAAGTTGCGCCGCGCGGTCGGGCAAGTTGGGTTTCTGACCGTTTCGAACACCGGGCTTGATGCGGATCGCGTGGGCCGCGTAATTTCGGCTTACCGACAGTTCTTCCATCTGCCTGAAGACGTAAAGCGCACCGTCGATATGGCCGATACGGGCGCAAATCGTGGATGGGGGGCACCCCAATCCGAGCAGGTCGATCCCACGGCCAATCCGGATTTCAAAGAAGTCTTTGACTGCGGTTACGAACTGCCACCCGAAAGCCCCTATGAAGGCCGTGATCTGAGCGTCTACGCCCCAAACCTCTGGCCTGCCGGCGCGGACTCATTTCGGACGACTGTTCAGGCCTACTATACCGATGCCTGCGATGTCGCCATGCGGGTTCTGCGGGCTATAGCGGCTGCACTGGGGCGTGATGAGACGAGCTTTGACGACGCCTTCCATACGCCGATGGCGCTGCTGAGAGGTAATTTCTATCCGACCCGACCGGATTGGGCGGGGGCCAAGGATTTTGGGATTGCAGCGCATACTGACTATGGCTGTCTGACGCTGTTGGCAACGGATGGCGCGCCGGGACTGGAAGCGCTGCTGCCAGATGGCACATGGCAGGCGGTTCAGGCCGAGCCGGGACAGTTCATCATCAATTTTGGCGAAATGCTGGAGTTTTGGACCGCCGGAGAGGTCAAGGCTACGTTGCACAGGGTCAAAGGCGGATCACAGGAGCGGATTTCCGTACCGCTGTTTTTCAACCCGTCATACGACACCAATGTTGCGCCGCCCGGATCCGAAAAAACGATCAGCGCCGGTGATCATCTGACCCGACGCTTTCACGAGACTTACGTGCATCTGAAAACAGCGGGTTAACGAGGTGCCTCAAGGCTTTCGTCGAACTTGATGGACTCTCCGCATCCGCAAGCATCGACCACATTTGGATTCCGGAACTTGAAGCCCGATTCCAGCAAAGAGACTTCATAGTCGATCTCGGTGCCAAACAGGAACATTTGCGCCATCGGCGCGATCATCACGCGGGCTCCGTCCTGTTCCACGACCTCGTCATTGGCGTCTGCCTCATCGACGTAGTCCATGGTGTATTCCATACCGGCACAGCCGCCTTTTTTAACGCCGATCCGCAAACCGGCATGACCGCCAGTTTCCATCAGGCGCACGATCTGCTGTGCAGCTTTTGGTGTTATGGTCACGGCTTGTTTGCCGGGAATGCCAAACATGGATGGGCTCCGTTCTCGCGTCTTGTCTGTAATCTAGGCGTCATGGCGGTCGGGCTCAAGGCTCTGCGGTATTTGGACGCTTCGAGTTTTTGACCTTTATGGTTTGGGACGCACGGATGAACAGTTGCCAGCTTTTAGGCGTTGAACGTAATCTTGCCTTATGGGTCGGGGCGTTCAGTTGCGGCAAATGATTGAGGAGAGCATTGTATGTCGTTGAAGTATAAAGATATTACTTTGTGCGTCTTGCTGCCATTGATAGCTATGTGCAATGCCGCCACGGTATATGCCGAGGGAACAGAGAAGAGACATCCGGTCAATTGCGCCACCGCCGAAGGAGATTTGCGCGCCATAGCCGCCGAAAAAAAACATGCGCAGGACAAACAGTTGGAAAGTGTGATTGCCGTGACACCTGCAGGGGCTTTGCTGGGATTGGTGACTGGAACCGAGCACAAGAGACTGAAAATGTTGTCAGGTGACTACGTCAAGCAGCTCGATCAGCGCGCGGCTGAAATCAAATCGACTTGCGATGTGAAATAGAACGGCGGCGCTTTGGGATTACAGTGGTCCATACCGCTGGCGCGATCCGGATGATTGCGTCAGCAGCCTGCATTAGCGTTCTTGCCAAAGATACGTTCATGCCTTTGATGGGCTGGCAATCAACGCCGATGTCCAGGCGTGTGTGACATTCAGCACTGCGTTGGTGGACTATGCGGAGAGATGCCCGGCGATGTCGACCGGAATTGACGCGATTGTTCCGGCGGGCAGAGTATTGATTTTCATCTGCAGATCATACTGCGCATGACGGTAGGTCAGGTGGTGATCTTTTGCGAAATAGCGCCGCACTCCACCCCAGCTGTACCGGTACGGGTCGCTGCAATCCCGAATTCTTCCGCGTTTTCCGGGGTCAGTAGCTGATCGCCAAAACGTCTGTTGGTAAACGCGCCGGTTTACATGAAACCCAATTCCAGACGGGCCTCGTCGGACATCATCTCCATACCCCAGGGCGGTTCCCATGTCAGTTCGACGTCCACGTCCTTGACACCTGCCACCGGTTCGATGGCTTCAACGATCCAGCCGGGCATCTCGCCTGCGACCGGACAGCCGGGGGCCGTCAGTGTCATGATCACCTTGACCGAGTTTTCGGCGGTGATGTCAATTGTGTAGATCAGGCCCAGGTCGTAGATATTGACTGGGATTTCAGGGTCATAGACCGTCCGGCAAGCGTCCACAACGGGTTCGTACAGAGGATGCTCGATCGTTGAAGGCGCGATGAGCGGGCTGCCTTCAAACTGTTCACTCGGATGGGTCATTGAAGCCTCGGGTCTGTTACCTGAGAGTTTATATAGGGAAAGACCCGGGCACCGTCCAGAGGTGCCGTGGCGCCCCGGTCCCGTGTGATGTTCGATCAGTCGTTGATATCGTGGTTAAAGGTCTTCACTTGGCCATGGGGTAGGGCAAAGATTTTTCGCAACACCAGCCATGCGACAAGTGACAATACGGCAAAGATCAACAGCAGTACTGGAAGCACAGGGACCATGCTGGGGATCAGCAATAGTAACCCAGTGATGGCGGCCCCGATCGCGAAGCCCAGAAATATGAAGCCCGGCAGAGTTACCTCTGCAATGGCCAGCACCAACGCAGCCGCCAGCCAAATCCACCAGGTCAGCCAGAACGGATCTGCCATTACTTGCCTCCCTTTAGCATCTTGAACGCGTCGCCAAAGGCTTCGAGCGCGTTGGCAGGCACAACGATAGTCTGAGAGCCAGTCCCGCCACCCAACGTATTCAGCGCCTCGACCTGTTTCAGCGCGACCTGATATTGCGCGGCCTCAATCCCGTTATCTTGAATCGCCTTGGCGACAACGCTTGTGGCAAAGGCCTCGGCCTCGGCCTGAATGCGGCGGGCCTTGGCGGTTTGTTCGGCGGCATAAAGCTCGGCATCAGCCTGCAATTCGACCGCGCGTTTTTGGCCCTCGGCTTCGGTCACCTGCGCCCGACGAGCACGTTCCGCGTTCAACTGCTGAAGCATCGCATCGCGCGTCGCCTGATCCAGATTGACGTCCAAAATCTCGGCGCGGGTTACTTCGATGCCCCAGTCGTCCACGGCGGTTTCGACGCTTTCCTGAATGCGTTCAATCAGTTGCGCGCGGTTTGATTGCACTTCGTCCAGGTCCATTTTGCCGATCTCGGCACGCACGATCCCGGCGACGGTCGTGGCGATTGCGCCATCAACATCCCGGATACGGTAGACGGTCTTTTCCGGTTCGAGAATGCGGTAGAAGACCGACGTATCAATCTGGACCAGAACGTTATCCTTGGTGATCGCGTCCTGGGTGGCATTTGGCAATTGGCGTTCAAGAATGGATATCTTGTGTCGTGCAACATCCAGAAAAGGAACGATAAAGTTGATTCCAGGTCCAAGAACAGAATGCAACCGCCCAAAGCGTTCGACGACGTATTTCTCGGATTGCGGGACGATCTTTATCCCCTTGAAGATGACCGCGATAACAAAGGCGGCCGCCAGCAGGTATACCAGATTTGATGTCAGCAGTCCGATAATCTGTTCTTCGGTCATGTCTGTCCTCTATTATTGTGTACGACAGTATACATTTGGGAATTGAGTCGCCTGATTGCAACTCAGGTATGGATTGTACGGGTATGAATTGGAATGTGTGAACGTCTTTACCCGGCATCCAATTTGCAGGCTGTGACAGCTTTGCATCCCATTGCGTTTGCGGTATCGCACCGGGATGAAACTTATTATCGACACAGACCCTGGTATCGACGACGCATTAGCGATCGCGTATGCCGCCGCTGCGACGGGTATTGATCTGGTGGGTCTGACGACCATCTTCGGCAACACCCATGTCCACCAATCCAGCCGCAACGCACGGTTTTTGCAGGCCAAACTGGGGTTGGATGTTCCGGTCGCCGAAGGGGCCCCGTTTGCTTGGGGGCAAGATTGTCATACCCCCTCCAAGCATGTGCACGGTCCAGAAGGGTTTGGCGATGTTATAGACATCCCTCAGATTGGCGAGAACCATGCCTTGCCAGCCGCCGAGTATCTGGTCCAGATGGCGCGTGCGCATAAGGGAGAACTGGTTGTCTGCGCAGTGGGACCCTTGACCAATATCGCCGATGCGATCCGGCTGGATCCCGCGTTCTCTTCTAACCTGGCAAAACTGGTGATCATGGGTGGTGCGGTGTTTTGCGAGGGCAATGTGACGCCTCATGCCGAGGCCAATATCTACCATGATATACAGGCTGCGGATGCAGTGTTTTCAGCCCCGTTACCATCGGTTCTGGTCGGGTTGGATGTGACGCTGAAAACGCTCTATGAGGGCGCGGATTTCGAGGCGCTGGCGCGGCGATCACCCGATATTGGCGGATTTCTACGCGACATCTCTCGGTTTTATCTGAGGTTTTACCGCGAGCTCGGTGGGTTGGAAGGCTGTGGCCTGCACGATTCAACAGCAGTGATTGCCTGCACGCATGATGCAATGTTCGACACTGTTTTGACCGGAATTCATGTGGTCCAGGACGGACCCGAAGTTGGCGCGACCCGGGTTGATACGTCCAGACCCGCCATACAGGTCTGCCGCGATGTGGATGGGGCAGGGGTCGTGCGGTTGTTTACCGAAACGGTCGCAACGCTTCCTTGATCGCTTGCATTGATGCAGCAGATACGGCAAAGCCTGCGCGGTTGCAGTCCCGAGGCAAATACATGACCCAGCGATTTTCATTCCAGTTGAACGCCACAGATGGACGCGCCCGCACGGGTGTCATTCAAACTCCTCGGGGCGAGGTACGAACACCGGCCTTCATGCCGGTGGGAACTGCGGCCACAGTCAAGGCGATGATGCCCGAAAGCGTGCGCGCGACCGGTGCCGATATGTTGTTGGGCAACACCTATCACCTGATGTTGCGACCAACGGCAGAACGGATCGATCGGTTGGGCGGATTGCACAAATTCATGAACTGGGACAGGCCCATTCTTACGGATTCGGGCGGGTTTCAGGTCATGTCACTGGCAAGCCTGCGCAAGCTGACCGAAAAGGGCGTGACCTTCAAATCGCATATCGACGGTTCGAAACACGAGCTGTCGCCCGAACGGTCAATGGAGATTCAACGCCTGCTGGGCTCGGACATTGTGATGTGCTTTGACGAATGCCCGGCATTGCCAGCCGACCGTGACCGGATCGCCGAGTCGATGCGCCTTTCGATGCGTTGGGCCGAGCGTTCGCGCGAGGCGTTTGGTGATCGTCCCGGTCATGCCCTCTTCGGTATCATGCAAGGTGGTCTGGAAAAGGACCTGCGGGAAGAAAGCGCCGCCGCGCTTAAGGCGATTGGCTTTGAGGGCTATGCGATTGGTGGTCTGGCCGTGGGTGAGGGGCAGGAGGCGATGTTTGACTGCCTCGATTATGCACCAGAGTTTCTGCCGACAGACAAACCGCGATATCTGATGGGGGTTGGCAAGCCCGATGACATCGTCGGCGCGGTTGCGCGCGGTGTTGATATGATGGATTGCGTGCTGCCTTCGCGCTCGGGGCGCACGGGGCAGGTTTTCACCCGCAACGGCGTCGTAAATATCAAGAACGCGCGTCACGCAGATGATCCACGTCCACTGGACGAACAATGCACATGTCCGGCCTGTAAAAGTTATTCCCGCGCCTATCTGCACCATGTATTCCGCGCAAATGAGATGATCTCGGGTATGTTGCTGACCTGGCACAACCTGCATTATTTCCAACAGATCATGCAGGAAATGCGCGATGCGATTGCTGCGGGCACCTTCGCGCACTGGCAGGCTGAGTTCCACGCAACACGCGCGCAGGGCGACATTGAACCGCTTTAACGCGCATTGATCCCAATACTGTGCTAAAATCCGTGGATATGTCCCGTGGATACCTTGCGGTCCCCGAAACCTCGGGTCATTGTGCGCTGCGATACACGGCGGAAAGGTTGAAAAGGGGATACAGGTGCCCCACCTTTATCGTCCAAACAGGAGATGGCCAAAGGTTGCCTGAATCAGGGACCGCTGCCGTCTTGCCAATGATAAGGATAGAGCATGCAAGAGCCTCTGAATTCCTCATACCCCGTCCTGCCGCTGCGCGATATCGTGGTGTTCCCGCATATGATCGTGCCGCTGTTCGTGGGCCGTGACAAATCGGTCCGCGCGCTGGAAGAGGTTATGCAGGATGACAAGCAAATTCTGTTGTCCAGCCAAATCGATCCGGGTGACGACGATCCCGAGATCGACGGAATTTATAAGTCCGGTGTTCTGGCCAATGTTCTGCAATTGCTGAAACTGCCCGACGGCACCGTCAAGGTTCTGGTCGAAGGACAGGCACGGGTGCAGATCACTGAGTTTCTGGAGAACGATCAGTTTTTCGAAGCCCGGGCGGAATATGTCACCGAAATCCCCGGCGACGTCACAACGACCGAGGCTTTGCTGCGCACCGTTGCGGATGAGTTCGAGCGCTATGCCAAGGTGCGCAAGAACATTCCCGAAGAGGCGCTGACCGCTGTTGGTGAAACCGCAGAACCGGCGAAGCTGGCCGATTTGGTCTCGGGCCATTTGGGTATCGAAGTCGAGCAAAAACAGGAACTGCTTGAAACGCTCAGTGTCAGCGAACGGCTTGAGAAGGTGTATGGCCTGATGCAGGGCGAAATGTCGGTCCTGCAGGTCGAGAAAAAGATCAAGACCCGCGTTAAATCCCAGATGGAGAAGACGCAGCGCGAGTATTATCTGAATGAGCAGATGAAAGCCATTCAGAAGGAGCTTGGCGATGGCGAGGACGGTAGCAACGAAGTTGCCGAAATCGAAGCCAAGATCAATGAAACCAAGCTGTCGAAAGAAGCGCGCGAAAAGGCTGAAGGCGAGCTGAAGAAGCTGCGCAACATGAGCCCGATGTCGGCTGAAGCCACCGTCGTGCGCAACTACTTGGATTGGATTCTGGCGCTGCCGTGGGGCACCAAGTCGCGCGTCAAAAAGGATCTTGGCCGCGCGCAGGATATTCTGGACGCTGATCACTATGGGCTTGAGAAGGTCAAGGAACGCATCGTCGAGTACCTTGCGGTTCAACAGCGTTCGAAAAAGCTGAAAGGCCCGATCCTGTGCCTTGTTGGCCCTCCGGGCGTGGGTAAGACCTCGCTGGGTAAATCGGTCGCAAAGGCCACAGGGCGCGAGTTCATTCGCATTAGCCTGGGTGGTGTGCGCGACGAATCTGAGATTCGCGGCCACCGTCGGACCTACATCGGTTCGATGCCCGGCAAGATCATTCAGGCGCTGAAAAAGGCCAAAACCACGAACCCGCTCATCCTGCTCGACGAGATCGACAAGATGGGGCAGGATTTCCGTGGTGACCCGGCTTCGGCGATGCTGGAGGTGTTGGACCCGGAACAGAACAACACGTTCATGGACCATTATCTCGAGGTCGAATATGACCTTTCCAACGTGATGTTCCTGACCACGTCGAACAGCTATAACATGCCCGGGCCTCTGCTGGACCGGATGGAGATCATCCCGCTGGCCGGTTACACCGAAGAGGAAAAGAGCGAGATCGCAAAGCAGCATCTGATCGACAAGCAGGTCAAGAACCATGGTCTGAAGGCCAAGGAGTTTGAACTGACCGATGAGGCGCTGCAATCGATCATTCGCACGTATACCCGCGAGGCGGGGGTGCGGAACCTCGAACGTGAGATCGCCAAAGTGGCGCGGAAGTCGCTGACCAAGATCATCAAGAAAGAGGCTGAATCAGTCACCGTGACGCCGGACAATCTGGATGATTTCCTTGGCGTGCCCAAGTTCCGCTATGGTCTGGCCGAACAGGACGATCAGGTTGGTGTCGTAACCGGTCTGGCGTGGACGTCCGTCGGTGGAGATCTGCTGCATATCGAGGCTCTGAAACTGCCCGGCAAGGGTCGGATGAAGACCACCGGTAAGCTGGGCGATGTGATGAAGGAATCCATCGATGCGGCCTCGTCCTATGTGCGGTCGATTTCACCTCAGATCGGGGTAAAACCGCCGAAATTCGATACGTTGGACATCCACGTCCACGTACCGGATGGCGCGACGCCCAAGGATGGTCCTTCGGCGGGTCTTGCGATGGTGACCTCGATCGTGTCGGTCCTGACGGGTATTCCGGTGCGCAAGGACATCGCCATGACAGGCGAGGTTTCATTGCGTGGCAATGCCATGCCCATCGGTGGTTTGAAAGAAAAGCTGCTTGCGGCGCTGCGCGGCGGGATCAAAACGGTTCTCATTCCTGAAGAGAATGAAAAGGACCTGGCTGACATCCCGGACAATGTGAAGGAAGGTCTGAAGATCATTCCGGTCAAACATGTTTCTGAAGTCCTGGAGCAGGCGCTTATTAGCACTCCCGAGTCCATTGAATGGGATGAGGCAGCAGAAGAAGCTGCGGCTGCCGCCGCGAAAGCGGCGGGAAGCAGTGGAACGTCGGCGACGGCGCATTAACTCGCTGTTTCTGAGGACATGTAGGCGGGCCATTGGCTCGCCTATTTTTTGTTTCAACAGAAACTACGTGGAAACACTATCACAATACAGCGCCGTGTGATTTTGTAGCACTGGAATGTGGTCGTTGTTTTTGCGGCAATGCAAATACCGGCGCGACGCTGAGAGAATGTATAGGGCTAGAATTGAAACTCACTCTTCACATTGGCATGGCAAAGGCTGGGTCGACTTCAATTCAAGATAGCCTTTACGCCGCGAGGGAAAACATTCAGAAATACGGATGCATGTATCCTGAGCCAATTTACATCAGATCACGCCACCATTGGTTGCAGCCGCTGGTTTACACCGATTTGAATCCGGATTCTTCTGTCGTGGCACGAATGGGGTTTACGGCCGAATCTGCCAAAGAAAAAGCGCTCGAAGAGTGGGAAAACCTTCTAAAGCAATTGAAGGCGAAGAAGCCGGAATACCTGGTTCTGAGTAGCGAAGTACTTTTCAAAACTTGTTCGAAACAAGAGATCGCAAGGGCGCGGCAGTAATTACCAAGCATAGCAGATGAGATTCAGGTTCTGGCCTACATTCGCAGCCCGGTTAAGCGGTATTTATCGAGTGTTCAGCAAGCCTTGAAATCCCGAAACCAAATCGTTCAACCCCACGGCACGTCAATTGCGAAAACGCTGGACTCTTATCGGCTTATTTTTGATCAAGATGTAAAAGTACGTGCTTTCGAGAGAGAAAGATTGGTGGAGCGGGATATCGTCGCAGACTTTCTTGATTGGTCCAAACTACCGATCCCATTTGATGAGCTTCCGAAGGTGAATAGCAACGAAAGCGTTTCCGCCGAAGGCATGGCTGTTTTACACGAGTTGTCACCCAGCGAAAGCCCACGTAACAAGGAAGAGACACTACTGAAACGCAAGCGACTCGATGCCGTTTTCCAAGCGGATCAGGCAATTGATTTTCCCACAAAACCTAATCTCCGACCGGAGGTCGTTGAGTACATCACTTCACAGTGCAAAGAACTACCTTTGCTTCGTGACAAGTATGGTTTGGAGTTTGATGACATCGACTACGGAATTGCGCAGCTTCGATCAGGTCAAGCCTTGCAGATAACGCGCATCGATCAATTGTGCGCCTATAATTCGGAGCGGAAGGAGGCGGTGTTGCAATTGGCCAAAGCCAAGTTTGATCAAAGCATGGGACGTAAAGACAAGCGGCATTGGTCAAATAAAACCAAAGCAGTTCTCGGTAAGTTGCAGTCGCTATTTCGGTAATTTGGAGGATAGAATAATCCCCAACGCAGCATGGAACGCTCCGGTACCTTCGGACCAGAAGCAGCCGACGGGCCAATGGTCAGCAAAGCGAATGCACCAAAAGGTCAGCAAGATGCGTAAACACGCGTGATCAAGGGAAGTGGTGGGTGATAAGAGATTTGAACTCCTGACATCTTCGATGTGAAAAAAGATGGCCCTAGCCAAGTTATTGATCTCTCGTCAAAGGCCCTCTTCTTAACGGGAATGTTCGCCAAGGATTCCGGGTTTGTCCAAGGTGTTCCAGTTCATTGAACTAGGGAACACTTCTTTTTGGGATCACTTCACTCCGCGAACTGCCGTGAAGTCCACCACGTCCGCAGCCTTGCGGAGGTGATCCGGACTGTAGCGCGCATACACCCTCTCCGTGACTTGAACATTCGAGTGCCCGAGATATTGGCTAATCTCACTCATCGGCACGCCTGCCTCGGCCATGTGAACGGCGGCGGTATGGCGGAAGACATGCGGGCTCACTTCTGCGACCTCTGCGCGCTTGGCGGCATTTACGATGCCCTTGCGGATGCTCTTTACCGGCCCACCGGCCCACTCAATCACATAGTCACTGAGCGCAGCTTTGCGGGCCTCTTGCAGTGCTGCTCTAAGGCCCGCATTGATCGGAACCACCGCACGCCCCTTGCGCGTCTGTGTGTCGCCTGCACGTAAATTAATCTGGCCTCGGTCCATATCTACCCGATCCCATGTTAGCTCCAGCAGAGCCCCAACGCGGGCCGCAGTTGAAAGCATCAGGATCATGGCCAGCTTGATATGGGGTTCACACTTGACCGAGAGTAGGCGATTGATCTCGTCTCGCGTCAGATACCTTTCCTTGGGGGCGGGCTTGGATGGGCGCTCTATGACTGGTGCGCGGTCAATCATGCCATGCTTATAAGCCCAGTTCACAACTGAGCGTAGATGCCCAAGTTCAGTCCAGATTGAACCGTCAGCAATTGAGGATTTGCGCCGAAGGGCGGCGTAAGAACGGCTGTCATCGACGGTAATCTGATCGGGCCTCAACGCCCCGAAGTGTGGCAAGACCGCTTTGCCTGTGTACTTCATTGTCTCGGCAATAGGTCGGTCTTCGCGGTCTTTAACGTAGGCACTCCAAAGGTCATTGATAGTGCTTCCGGTGTCTCGGTGTGCCTTGCGCCGGTAAAGGTCTATTGCCTCTGCTTCGGCTTCCTTTCGCGTGCGTGCGTTAAGCTGATGGCGGGTTCTCTTGCCGTCTGGCCCGTTCCAGTAGACGCAGAATCCGCCGCGCAGTCTTCCAAGCTTGATGTCTGGCACGACTCATACTCCTTCACAGCGTCCACAGGTATGCGGATCATGCGTCCAACTCGAAAACCGCGCAACTCCCCACGTTTGAACAGTTGGCGGATGGTCTCGCTCGAACAATCCCAATGATCGGCCAAGCTTTCCGGGGTGTAGGGTTTTGCTGGTATCATCTACTCACTCTCCCGTAGCGCGGCGCGGGCGACTTTCGGTATTGCATCTTTGATTGACTGCGCATCGTACTGACCCGCCTTTGCATCCATGCCGCATTCTGTCGCCAGCCATTCGCCATCGCTCATGAAATTGTGGTGCCACCTTCCGTCTCTCTCGTGACCCACGTTGTACGCGTTCCAAAGGTTTTCTTCGCGTTCTGATACAAGCTTTGCACTTAACTCCTCTATCCGCTTCTGTGCGGCTGTGAGGTCAGGCTTTAGGGCGCGAAGCTTTTCCTTCGCGACGTACAGGCTCCGACCATCCATCCTGTCGATGTCCAGAATAATGCTGTCGATCCGCTCTATCAGCTTGGTGTCAGTCATTGGGGGCGTCCTTCCGCCGCCGCCATTGCTGCCATCGTTTTCAGATGGAAACGTTCGATTTCATCCACCCACTGCTCCATGAATTTTAGGTCTCCGTCGGTTTCGCTGATCCCATCATCGAGGCCAGCGTTCACGACGGCGAACAACTCAGCGGCACCAGCGAAGAAGCAGACACGCATCTCATTCATCTGCTCTGGTCCGGCACCGGGGTAGACGTGCGCGGCAAACACCTTGAAGCACTCGTCTATCAGTTTTCCACGGCGTGCCATTTTACGGATTTGATTCCGGGTCATTTTGTCGATGCTTGGCATTGTCTACTCCGGTGCTGGCTGCGTTGTGATTTGAACGGGTGGGTGACCGACGCCTAGAATGGTGAGCCTGACAGCCCCGCCAGATTGCAGTTCAGCTAACTCCTTCGGTGTCGGCTCCCATACGGACGTCATATGGTCCACGCCGTCGATCACCTCATCTTTGATCGCGAGCGCGTAGTATTCGTCTTGGGACTCAGCAAGGACGCGTGTTGCGTTGGATATTCGCAATGGCTGCATCACCCATCCTCCTGTTCGAGAGAGGACAGCGCTGTCTCGGCAATGTTGCCAACTTCGATCCAGTCGGCGTCCAACGGGCAAACATCATCGTGGTCGTAATTTCCGAGGTTCAGTTCATAGTTTACGGCTCGGTCGATTTGTTTAAGCGCCGTCCTTGCGGCTTCCAGCTTTGCTTGGAGGGTGGCGTAGTCCTCGTATCGGACGTATCGCCCTGAATGGTGCGGGGCCATTTCAGGCTCTTTTGTATACTCACATCTTGAGAGATCGAAGCCTGGAACCATAATCGGCTCGAACCGTTCAATCGCGTCACGCTCAGCAGCTTTTGTATTCATGAGGGGTCCTCCTCAGTCCAAAATCAAATCGGATTCGTCAGGATCGAAGGCCATGAAAGCCGCATGGTTCCAGCGACGAAGCTTTTCTTCTTCGGTCTCACCGTCTCGTTGTTCCCACCAAGAGGATTGACCCTCTCTGCGATCCCAGAGTCCGTTACCGATTGGCGCTTTGCTTTCACGTCGCATCTCACTCCTCCTCGGTTTGGGCTATCAGGGCGACATTGTTCAGGAGGCGTTCGACAGCAGGCCAATGATCGGCCCTGCAGCGCATGCACTCCCAACCTGTTTGAAGTGTTCCTCCGCACATGGTGCAGTTGGATTGCTGCGGATCGAATGAGGCCGGTAAGATATCGATTTTAACGTTTGAATTATCTGGCGGATTATCCAGCCACGGCGTCATCTTCGCTTCTAGCTCCTTGAGGGGTGTCATGGGGTGACCTCCGATGCGTGATAGAAGGGGACCGGCTCAATCTCGATTTCGTACTTCTTCCATTCACCGCCAGCCTCATTCACATAGCACTCGAATGGGCTGTCATATTCGGCAGTGAAAGCGCAGTACCAAGCTGCCCATTCCTCTGCGGCGCTGCTGGCAAAGATAGCTTCAATCTCGCGCTCGTAGGCGGTTGAGCCGTCTTCATCGACGTACAACGCGACAAGGTATTTGGTCATCACCCTTGCTCCTTCTGAGAGAGGGCGCGGCGTTCCTTCATCCGACTGATGATCGAGGTTAGAATGCGATCCGCGTTGTAATCGTCATCCAGCATCCAGCCGTCATACTCGGCGATTGCTTCGTCTATGATGTCCCAAGCCTGTCCGCGCTGTTGCTGGTGGTCTACGCTGTTCGCCGCCTCCTGCACCGCAGCCTCGTCCGTTGCGGGGTGTGGGGTGGGGGCGTTGATTGGTTCACCGTAGTCAACAACGCGTTGAATTGTCGCGTCCGACGGGCCTCGCCTCCAACCAAATTGGCCGTTGGTAAATCCACAGTCAGCTAATGCCTGTCGTGCGTCGCGGTCACTGGCGTAATCCCCGAAAAAAACTGCAGGGCCTCTCAACTCGTTGCCAGACGTATAGGTCGTGACCCGGTATCGAACTGTGAATTGACACGTGCCAATCTCAAACCCGTTATCATCCATATCCCGCCACCCGTTCTGCGGATCAAGCACCTCTGGGCGCATACGTGACGCTTCGGCTTCTTCGTCGGCCCTGCGGTGAAGGTCGGATTTTTGGGTGGGTGGTAGAGCCTCAGATAAAACAGACAGGAAGGCTTTAACGGCTTCGAAGCCCTTCGCCCGATAAACTGCCTCCCACAGATCGTCGAGATTGACCGGCAATTTGGTTTCCCGTTGCTGTAGAAACTCAGAAAGCACACGGGCCGAATGTCCTACGTCGTCCCCGTTCTGCGGATCGGCCACATCTGAGGGGGTGAGGGCGCGCTTGTCTCCGAACACCTTGAGCGTGCGATTGTCATCCTGAAAGCTGGCTGAGAAGGTGCCGTAAAGCGTAATCTCTCGTCCGTCCAGCCCGATATATTCAAAGCGCGTCAACCCTGTTTGCATCTCCTCACAGCTAGGAGTGGCGCGGGCAAATTCCGCTTCCAACTCCTGAACGCGGGCTGAGAGGGCGCGCAACGTGGTCGCCGCTTCTTTCCCGTCTGATAGCGTCGGGCGCATTGCCGAAACGGGGTACTCAAGGCGCTCACAAATCGCCTCTACTGCCTCTACGCTGATATCCGTCATGCTGCTACTCCAATGGAAGGTTTGCGTTCACGAGCCAACTCAAACACAAGCAATCCACCCTTGGTGCGTCCACACCGGGTCCAACCGGCACACTCAAAACAGTAACCCGGTCGGCCGGGACGGATGCGCTTCTGATTGACGTATGTGTAATGCCGTTCACCAGGCCAGCAGAGATCAGCGATAGCGTCAGCCTGTCGGATAAGCTCTGAGGAGAGGATAGGGCTTTCGTTTCTGAACACGGCACAGTTGACGCCCGTCTGTCCGCTGGCGTCGATGAACTTTCGCCAAACAAAGAGCGCATCAGCGGATAGCGTTCTGAGGACGATCTTCTGACCGGGCCCGCAAAATAGTTTCCGTTTTCGTCCGTCCTTGTATTCATAAGCTGAATAGTGCCTCTCGTACATTTTGAGGCATGACAGATCGCCGTCTTTGGTAAGCCACCAGTGAAGTTGATCCGCCATGCAGTTCTCCTGTGGAGTGGGGTTAGGATTCGGTTGCGGCTTCGACACCGCTCATGATCCGGCCACCGGAGACAACCATCGATGGCGCAAAACCGCCCCGACATATCGG
This sequence comes from Ruegeria sp. K11, assembly GCF_056531905.1. Lineage (NCBI taxonomy): Bacteria > Pseudomonadati > Pseudomonadota > Alphaproteobacteria > Rhodobacterales > Roseobacteraceae > Ruegeria > Ruegeria sp. K11. The sequence continues at coordinate 250,557 of NZ_JBQFMP010000006.1, read as the reverse complement.
CAACCACTGTTCGTATGTTGCCGTCATCCGGCCAAATGCTGACGCCCCGTTGTCAGCCAACCAGCGCGCAAGTTGTTCCGGCGTCTCGAAAACAGGCGATATCGGAGTCCCTTCGCTGACGTCTTCGTACATGCAGAAATGGGTCGCAGTTCCCGGAGCAAAATCCGGCATGTAACTTTCTTTGACAGGGCATTCGCCATCCCATTCTTCGTAGGGGTAAGTCATATCCTTGTCTTTGGGTTTCCAGCCGCCGCTGTAGTCGCTTCGAAAGCCCTTATTCCATTGGGCTTTACCCTCTTCCCACTCGGCTAACCGCTCGGAAAATGAGCCGTCAAGCAAAGGTTTGAAAAAACCCTTCTCATTCTTTGGATGCTTCCAATCTGGGGGAGCCATTCGAACTTCTCGGCCCATTATCTCATCCTCTCTGGCTGGGGGCATCAGTCCTCGAACCTGATACCCGCTCGCGTTTGTTCTCCGTTCGGGCGGCGGGGTTCTCTCTCCCTCTGTCACGCCTTGATTGAGCGGCGTTCCCTGCGTCGGATTAGCCATCTTTTCCGTGCAACCGGCCCGGATTACTGGCGCATGGTGTCCTCCTTTCATTGCAACGGTTCGCTGCGAGAAAACTGGTGCACTTCTCTGGCTGGGGGTGAAGGGGGTCATGCGGCTTCTCTTTCGAGAATGGCATGCCCAAGCAATTCAGGAATTTGGGGAACTACGGCGTTTCCGATTGCCTTATTTCGGTGAATCCCGTCGGGTATCCCATGACCTGTTCCGCGGTCTCTGGAACCGGATACCGTTGGCCAAGCCGGAGGCTGCACCAGTCCTGCCAGTTGTTCCTCTCGGGATTTTTCTTGCCACGCCGCGGCGATAGCCGGCCACCCTTGAATGCCGTCGCATTGGGGGTCGGCCACAATCCAAATTCGGTCCCGAAGCTGGCGGCAACCAACGTAGGAAGCCGGTATGCAATGCCACTCCGCGTCATACCCGATCTGGGCCATGGCCCCGAGAACCGCCCCCAGCCCTCTATCAAGCAAAGCTGCCACGTTCTCCAGCAGCAACTTGGGGCGTCCCACCATGCAAACGGTTCGTAAGATATGCCAGAAGAGTCCTGAACGGTCCCCGGATAGTCCGGAACCCGTTCCAGCGAGTGATATGTCCTGACAGGGAAAGCCGCCCGTAACCAAGTCCACGGGTCCGATAGCGTCAAATTCGGCAGTCGTGACATCTTCATAAATGGGGACCTCAGGCCAGTGTTTCGCCAATACCTTGCGGGGGAATTCCTCGATTTCGCAGAACGCCACGGTTTCAAATCCACCCGTGCGCTCTAGTCCAAGGCTGAATCCGCCAATTCCGCTGAACAGGTCGAGAACTCGCAGGGTCATGCGCCCTCCGCATCGATGTTGTGGGGGTGGGCGGTGAACAGGTCTTGAGTTTGTGCTCTTGGTGGTTTTGCCTCTTTTGGAAGCATCCATTTGGCGGGCTCTGGGAAACCCGATACGCGCCGTTCCTGCCAATTGAAGTAGCCCAAAGCGCCAGAAACCGGCGTTGGAATACATGATTGAGGATCACGCAAAACCAAGCCTCGCGGACCAAAGAACCATGGCGACAGGCTATCGCTCACGACATCGATCACCTCGACCGAGCCAATGATCGCGCCGCGCCACAAGTCTATTGCAGGAGGGCATTTCACGCCGATCTCATCCATAAACGCAGCGGCGTTGACGTATTCTTCGCGGGTCATGCCCTTGGCTGCGTGAACGGCGATCCTCCCACGCACAGCCAACCCATGGTTCACGGCCTGCCAGCTTCGGTTTTCGATGTCCTTACCCGCGAAGATAATCGCCCATGCCCACGGTTGGCGCACAGAAAGGGCTTTGGTTGGCAAGTCCGCCCATTCTATCTTGGTCTGTTGGGTCATATCCGTCTCCTGGGTCAGTCCTGATCGCGTAGGACGGTGGTGCCGTTGATCTTGCGGGTCATGGGGTCAGCGTCCCGAAGTGCGCATAAACAGCCCACTGAGTGCGTCGGATGGCGCGGTACAGATCGTCTGTTGAGACCCTGCCCTCGTTTGCGTGACAGTCGGAACAACCGTGATATGCCCAGAAGTCATGGGGCTTTTGCGCGGCTCCTGTTCCGGTTTCCCGGCGCGAATGGCACAGGACCACTGTCTCTGTGTTGCCGTTGCACCACTGCGATTTCATCTGGCATTCCTTGCCTCTGGCGAACTTGCGCAGATCAGGCGAAACGAGCATTTCAACGCGCTGACCGAGAGGGGGCTTGTTCATGAGATTCATGCCGCGCCTCGCAGGTTTGAGTTTATCGACCGCCAGACGTTGATTACTTCCAAGGCTGCAAGCCGAGTTGCCAGCAACTCCTCATGCTCCACGGTGGCATGGTAAAGCTCATCAATGGCATCTTGGTACTCGGTGCTGGCGTACGCTTCCCGCTCTTGCGCTGCTGCGGATTTCTCACCGCTGGCCTTCATTGCCAAGGACTTGATGACGCGCAGTCTGTTCTCACATCTATCACGATGGGCCTTTGCTACTGCGATGGGCTTAGCGTTGTGAACGAGCCATTCGGTGGAGTTCTCAGCGCGTTCTTGAGTGATGGGGCCATTAAGAGCGTGCATGGGCGTCCTCCGATCTGATGATTGCCATGTCGCTCTTGATGGTGCCTATCTTGACGCCCAGCATTTCGGCTAGCTGTTGCTGAGAGTGCCCGCGCCCCATGAGTTGGCGTAGGGCATTATGGCGCTGCGCTACGGCGGGTGTCCTGCCTCGGTTCATCAAGTGATGACCCATAGGTCCGGCGGCGGTTGTGCGGCGCAGCTTCCGATTGCAGAGAACCGCGTCTGCCCTCATTTGCTCAAGGAGAGTCATGCGGCTTTCCCCGATATCTTTCCAAGTGTGGACGTCATCTCATCCACTGAGGCGATAAAGTTTGTGACCGCTTCGACAATCTTCGAAGAAAGCCCGGCATCAGGTTCAACGCGCTTGATGAACATTTGCAGATCCGAAGGCAGGGCAGGGCAGAACGAAACAAAGTCACACCACCTGCGCTCTGTGCAAATCAGTTGCCAATGCACTTGCAACAGATAGTCCTTTTCTATTTCTCCAGTGCTAAGAGTGCCGATGTGGGTGTGCGGGGCAGGGCATTTTATCTCAACCAATCCTTGCGTGCCGACCAGCCCATCGGGACTGGCTCCGCTGCCTTTCAGAGTTGGGTGGTCAATGAATCCAGTCTCATCTACTTCAAGACCGGTTTGAAGCTCGTACATCGCTCGGGCTTGAGGCTCAGTCTCCGTGCCGTGCAGCATAGATATCCCGGTGAAGAAGTCCTTGCTTTCCCCGGTCAGCCGTTCGCAGATCAATTCGGCGCGATACTCCTGGTAGCCCTTGGTAGACGGCTTCATCATTACAGACTTGATCCGCGAAGCCGTGACTTTGCCTAGCCGCTCTTGATGCCATTCTGGGGTTCCCTGCTCAGCCATTGGCCTTGGCCTCCATATATTTGTTGAGACGCTTGATTGCGTCGTCGTACAGGCTGGCAGGGAATTGCTGTAAATCGGCGCTGTCAGGTTCCTTGTGACCAAAAGCCAAGTGGAACTTTCGAGGTTCCATGCCGCTTTCTTCCAACTTATTGCGAAGCGCTACGTACTGCTCAGCGGTGACCGGCGCAGCAGGAGCGCCATTCCCGTCATTGTCATCCCCGATAGCGATGTCGAACACGGCGCAGAACAGGTAGCGGCGACCGTATGACGTGGTGCTTCCGTATGCATGAGTTTGTGTCTTGTTCGCTGTGCCCTTCATGCCTCGATCATCAATCGGCACCTCTGACACATCGCTAACGGAGTGGCCCGCGCGGCTAAGCGTCCACCGCATGTTGATGTACCCGTCTCGACCGCCGATCACCGGTACAGCGCTGAAACTGAAACCATGCTTAGCCAGAATGGGTTTGCACTCGTCGTAGATGTCTTTCAGTTTTGCAAACTTGCTGCGGGTTTGGTCATTGTCGTGTCGCGCCGCAATGGCGGGCATTTCTGCCTGGGCCGCAGCTTTTGCTTCGTTGAAAGACGTCTCTGCTGCCTTATCCTCAAGACGCTCTTTCATGGCAAGCATTCGTTCCAGCTTGTCAATATCGGCGTTTGGGTCCATCGCTACACGCTCAATCATGGAGACCATAGAATCGGCGGGCAGCAGGTTATCGGTTTCTACTTTCGCAACTTTGTTCATCTCGCGCCTCCTTTCAGGGCTGAAACGGTGAATAGGTGGCCTCGGCGGCAATTGAGGTGGATAGGACGTGCGCGCCGAGGCCTTGATCACCCGGTACGGACACGGGCGATTGCAGAAGGGCTGCGGTTATCATTGCGGAGAAGAACAGGAGGGCGTCAGTCATAGAATACCCCCGGATACTCACGGCGTAGGGAATCCCACTTGCGAGAAATCTCATTACTCAGGTTGCCCATTAGGCGACCGTTCGGACGACATCCCGGCATTGATCCCTCAAGCTCATGGCAGGCGTTACGATCACATCGCTCGGAGCAGACGTGACCGCCATAGTGGCAAGATGGAACCGGGACCAACCCGTATCTCCGGGAGTCCACGAAGGCGGGTTTTCCGGTGTAGTACGGGTGCCCCTTCAAGACCCTCCCGCATCCACGACAAGTCGCTTTATCACTCATTGATCCGCTCCCAATTCGCTTTCATGTCACTGGTGAGCTTCACGTGGGCCGCGCAGACGGCCAGCAAGCCAACGATCAGACCGGTCAAGATCATCATCCTGAATGACCGTTCTTCGCGCTTGTCCCGGCGCATCTGGGGCGCGTTCATGCGCTCATACGCATGTGGAATGGTGTGGGGGATTTCCACCCCCTGTGAGCCGAGCAAACGACCCTCTACGCTTTCGGCGCTGGTAGTGCCGGCACACCGCGCAGGTTGTCCATGCTGGACGCCGCATCCACGACGCCCGGAGCCTGCAAGCCTCGAGGGGGATAAATGCCGGGTATCCCCCTCTGATTGCCGGTAGTCTCCTTCCCGGCCTCCGCTGCCTTTCGCAGGGATTCTTGAAACTGGTGAAGGGCCTTCCACCCTCCGGGGCTGGGGAGTAGCCTCTGACGCATACTGGTTACCTTTCTCACTCGTTGTTGCGTCGAAATCTTCCCGGCAGGTCCGACCATTGGGGATCGGAGTGGTGGCCTTAGAGGTGAGACCTACCGGGTCTTGCTGCTCGATGGGCAGCGGGTAATGGGTGGAGCGGGTCATGATGAGGACTCGGTGGTTGGAAGCGCGGCAACTTCTGCCATGTGTCGCGTGACATCTTCTTTGGTCAGATAGCCCAGAACATCGTCCGTAATCGGCGTGTCGTAGGTCAAACTCCCACCCTTCAAGACCGCGAGTTCGTAGAGCCCTTTGTCAGACCCGTAGCCGTCATCAATCACGCTGACACCGTAGCCATTAGGGAAATCCAGTCGCGCGGTACTTCCGCAGAACCCATATTCAGAAAACAGGGGCTTGCTTGTTCTGGACTTAAATTCCAGGTCATCAAAAGTCATCCTTCCGCCCTCCTCATCGTCCGCACGTCCTGTCCCGTGTGGGTCTGGCCATTGCATTCGATAACGACCTTGTTGCCGGGCAGGCGGCTCTTAACTGGCCCCTGAATGGTGCTGTGCGGTCCCTGCAGAATGCAGGCGCGTTCACGGTCATCTGCGGGGCGGTAATCGGCGGGGATAAGGGGAAGGACGGCGGTCATGATTGGGCCTCCGGCAGAAGGGATTTGAGGAAATCGACTTCGGCACGGGCGGCTTCGTGAAATTGCTCAGGTGGGATTTTTCCGTCCCACGCTTTGAACAATTTTTCAGCCGCTTGCGTGAAGGGTGTGCCGACGCATTGAACTTGTCCGCTTTGCTTTTCCACTGGACAGCCTTCGCACCAACTATCGTGGAACAAAACGCACAGCGGGCAATACTCCACACCGATCAGAACCTCGTTGACCCGAGGGTTTGTGGAATTCTTCTCCCACTTCGCAATACTGTCCTTGAGGGCTTGGAGGGTCACGTCGTCCATCTCTCTCACTCCGCAGCGACACGCACCGAAGCGGGGGTGCGGTCTGTGTCTAGTGTCTTGAGATTTGCTTCGAGGATTTGCAGGCCCTTGGGCTTGCGAATGCGGTAGCGGATGATGTTGACGCCTTCCCGATCCCAAAACCAACTTGCACCACCGGTAGCAATGAACTTGGCTTCTTTTGCCCATGTGCCATCTGGTCTAATGCCTTCACGGTCTGCGACAGCATGGACAAACTCGCCCCTGCACGGGCACCTTTTACCGTCATGCTCTATCCAAGGACCCCACATCACGCCGCCTCCCGGATCGCATCAATCATCCATGCGGGAAGATCAAAGCCACGTTCCTCGCTGCGTTCCTGAATGACGCTCAGGGCGCGTTCGGTTACCTCTGTCGCTGCTTCAAGCGCACCGTTCTCAACGTCGAAGTCCATGCGGAACATGCGGAAAGGCGCATCGCTCCAGACCGGAGAAACAGCGTTATCAAGCACATCATCAAAGCTTACTTTGTCATCGCTGACGTTGACCGGAGCAGCGCTCAGTCCATCGGGATAAACATAGGCTGTGTAGATGGTGTCCATTGCGTCCGTCCTCCTCTGGATATGAGGAGAATGTACGCATAGTGCGCACAATATTCAAGCGCAAAATGCGCACAAAATGAAAAACCGTGCGCACACAATAGAATCACGTCCACGTCCGCGCTATACGGACGTGGGGTGAAACACAGTGAATCTCCCGGCTGTAGGCAGCAGGTAAAGCTGGACCGCGTGGCGGAGTAGGGAGCCCGCCCACCTCACAGGAGGCCCGCATGAGCCCGGAGGAGCAGGCGCAATCACGGGGCTGGAATGTGACAGCTCTGATTGATTGCGTGCTAGAGGCAACAGAATGACGACCTAGCCGATTATATCTGGTTTATGATGTCGCTAATTTATAGTGGCAGTGGACTAGTCGACATCCGCACTACTGACTGAGTATTCACCGCGAAAAACGATAATCGCCGGATATCCGTTGCGGTCAGTTTGGTAGTCTGACGCAAAAACTATCCCGTTGGCAAATTCAGATACTATATAGCCTCGTTCGGTGCCCTCAGCGGTTTTGATTTCAACGGCGGGCAGAGACATCAGGGCATAAAATCGTTCCGAGCCTAATGCGTAGGAAAGCGCTAGAAGGGAAAATATCGCCGTTGGCATAAGGAAGCCACGAAAGACACCTCGTTTAAATTGGCGTAATTCCCTGCGAATTCTGGCGCGTGCTATGCTGTATCTCATTGTATAGAAATACGGATAAGTGAGAAATGGAACTAGCAATGCGGCAGCAAAAAGCAATGTATAGTAAGCAATGAATCCATCAAGGTATATTTCAGAAAATGACGCCCAAAATGCTCCAATGTACAAGCCAGGCGCGTACGACTTCCGAGAACTTGTGGAGCCAACGATATCGACCCAACGCCGAGTTTTTCTAAATAGCAAAAGCGGGGAAACTATAGTTGGCGTAATGTGCTTCAACGTTTCCGCAGCGAGTTTTGCGAAACCAGCGGAAATTACTAAAGAAAAGATAAGTTCTGATGAAATACTTGGCCCTAAATCAAATATCAGTCGCAAAGGCCATTCGCTAGGGAAGTCATCAGTAAATCCAATGTAGTGAACAGTGCTGATTGACAATAACCCGAGCGCACTGAAGCCGGAGAAGCGTACAGAGCGGGAGGAAAAAAAGTCTCGAAAACTACTGCTCATCCAGCCTTCTTCGGAAAAATAAATCTAGCATTTTGGTTGCAACTGATTGATTTTTGCGGTTCGTATGAGGTCGACTAACGCGAGCGTCGCTTATACTTTTCGCCCATACCAAAGCACCTTACCAACCGGCTCTATACTTTCAATCTCTCGATCAAACGGCGGAAATGTCTGGTTGTCCGAAATGACACTAACATGCCCGGTCTTCGATGACCGTCCGATCCGTTTCACGTGCAGAACGTCATCCATCAGCAGCACAAACAGGCCGTCGTATCCGAGGTGCTTCTTGCTGGTGTCCAGAAGAACAATGTCGTCGTCCAGCAGGGTAGGTTCCATGCTATCACCCTTGACGCTGATTATTGCGAGGTTCGCAGGTGACCCGCTGGTGAGCTTCTTTAGGTAATCTGGTGGAAAGGCGAGGCTGTGCGTCTGTGGCTCATACTCGTTCACAGCGCCGTAACCTGCGCTTGCTGAGACATCAAAAACAGGCACCAGGGCGCCATTGTCAGAGGCATCCTCACCCAAATCGACTTTTTTGACGGTGCCGCCAATGATGTTTTTATTGATGTGCGCAGAGCCTTGGATTTCCTGAGGATAAGACAGGGCCATGACGCGCTTACGATCTATGCCTCTTTTTTCTAGTACATCAGCGATGCTTTGGGCGACGTCTACGGGAAGGTACTTTTCCTTGAACCTTGTTTCGTAGTGATTGTAGCCAGAACTGCTTATTTCAAGGGCATCTGCCATCGCCCGAATAGACATTCTGGCCTCGGTTCTCAGCGCCTTGAGTTCGGCCTTTAGTGCTTCTGAATTATCCATGTGCGGAGATAGAGCACAAAACGATTAACGTATGTGTGCGCAAATAGCGCTTGAAATGCAAACACATTAGCCGCATATTGCGCACATGAGTTATGTTGATCCCATCATCGAAGCATTCGGGGGCGTAAGGCCGTTGGCCGCTGCCATTGGCAAGCCGCCGTCCACGGTTCAGAGCTGGAAGGCTCGGGGAACAATCCCTGACAGCAACAAAGCAGAAGTTTTGGCCTGTGCTGAAACGCGATCCATCGCTATCGGTCCCGAAGACTTTTTCCCGCACGATAAGAAAACGGAGGCCACCCAATGACCTCCGCTCCCATGTCCTCTGTTCAAGTCTCTGATGCACAGCAGAGATATGGAGCACATGTTGTGAAAAGTTTTGCCAGAAATGAACTTGACCACGAAAAAAAATCACGACGCTGGTTCGCGGCCCTGATTTGGCGGGCTTTCCCAGCCGACTCCGAGGCGGCAGTAGCGGATAAAGCCGCTCGGGTTCTCGACGTTTCTCCTCGGCAGGTCCGGAATTGGTTGCGCTGCAACAACGATGCCTCTCTGAAGTACGTAACCGCCGTTGCACTCATTGCTGGTGTGGAACTCGGTCTCGGTCACATCGGGGGCGGAAATTGAAAGTCTTCACTTACGTCATGGCGCGATGGTGTGAAGCCCGCTCACAGCGGGCTTACTCCAAATATCTGAGACTAAAGGAAAAGGCGGAAAAATTTTTCACCAAGTTGGGGATTGAGAAATGACCGTTGAACACTTTCGAGACGCTGGTCTTTGTAACTGTGGCGATCATGGGTTTGTCGGTTTGACTGGCGGAAAGGTGGCGTTGTTTGATCCAGATGACCTTGAATGGGTGCAGGGTCGTAAGTGGTTCCGAACCCGCAACAAACGTCGCCATGTTTACGCAGAATCTGGCCGGGGCGAAAACAAGGTCTCGATGCACCGCAAGGTCGTTAGGGCACCGACTGGTCGGGTGGTGGACCATATCAATGGAGATACCCTAGACAACCGGCGGCAAAATCTTCGTGTCTGCAGCCAAGCCGAAAACACTGCCAACCAAAAGGCATCATTGGGCGGGGCTTCTCAGTACAAAGGTGTCTTCCTGCAAAAGAGCACCGGCCTTTGGTCTTTTCAGGTTTTTACTCAGGGTCAGCGCATTACCGGGTCAGGGTTCTCTTCTGAGCTACAAGCTGCGCTGGCTTATGACGCAGCCGCCCTCCATCTGCACGGAAAATTCGCCCGCACCAATGCAATGCTGGGGCTGCTCCCGTTAGAGGGGCGTTCGACATGACACCACCACTCACAACAGGCCAGCAGGGGGCGGGTTTATCACGTCCTTCCCGCCGTAACTCTGTCGCCACCCCTTTCCACGGTCAGGGTGGCCAAAGACCGTGGAGCAATTTTCAGTCAAGCAAGGACAACAACCATGGCAAAGACCAAAGAGCAGTTGGACGCGCAAGGCCACACCGGCCCAATCTACGCAGTCGGGGAGCCAGTTCCTCGCTCAACGCGCGGCGGGCGGCGGACCAAGGGCATGCCGTACAGCCGTTGCAAGTTAATAAGTATGACGGAGTCGAAACGGGCAGGGGAGCCGGGGAAGATTATTCTTCAACACCCCAAGTCGGGCCGGAAAAGCCTAAATGCGACCCCCGAACTTCTACAAACGTTCATGCCTTCTGCGCCGGAATTGTTCTACGAGGCCATGCTTGGACGACAATTCGCGTAAGATCGTGGATCCACCCCGACCGTGCCGGGGACTGCACGGACTCTTCCTGTTGGAACCTTGCTCGGCCTGAGGGCCGGGCGCTTTTCTTACGGGAGGGGTGAATGGGAAGCCGTCCAAAAATCCTTAGTCAGGAATATTTCCGCCTCGGCCACGTCATCGTGCGCACCATGGATCACCGCGAAAACGGCAAGACATTCGCGCTCTATCCAGACGTCGAGGGTGGAGAGAAAAAACCATTGTTCACCGGCCACATAGAAAAGGGCATGGGAACTCAGGCGCGGCGGCTGGCCCATCATTTCGATGACCTTGAGGCTGGTCTGAGTGATGACGATCAGCCGCCGATGGAGGTGTCATGACCAGACGCGTCACAATCACCTTGCCGTGGCCGCACAAAGACCTTCACAGCAATTCCCGTGCTAGCCGCCTTACCATAGCCGGACGGACGAAGAAAGCTCGTCAGGTCGCTCATACAATGGCAAAGCAGGCCGGGGTAGGGTGCTGGCCCAATGCGACGATCTTAATCGAATATTACCCGCCTACAAGGCGCGGTGATCCGCAAAACTGCCCATCTGCCATGAAGGGATACATAGACGGGATCGCGGACGCCATGGGCTGTGATGATGGCGGCTTCAAAGTGGATTATCCGACCGTCTTTGCAGGCACGCGCAAGCCCGCCGACGTGGTGTTCCACATTTTACCGCCAGTTGTCGAGGTAGATCTTCGGGGGGCGATATCGTGAGTGAACCGAGCGAATGCACCAACACAATATCTAGACGATCTGGTTACACCGCTGTGCCCAATGCGGTGTTCAGTGACAATCGTCTTTCGATGGAGGCGCGTGGCTTTCTTGGCCTCATTATGTCAATGAAAGAAGGGTGGGTGTTCCGCCGAAATTACCTAATGAAAGTAACAGGCTTCGGGCGAGATAAGTATCGCAAAATCGTTAAGGAATTGCAAGAAACCGGGTATCTGGAAATCAAAAACAAACACGGCGAGGACGGACGTTTTGACGGCACGGTTTGGGAAATTCACGATGACCCGAAGGCACAAGATGTTGACACCGAGGGCCTGAAAACCCGTCCCCCGGTCACCGAGGGCCTGAAAAACCCGCCGCCGGTAAACACCGCTGGCGGTGAAATCAGTCCCCTTAAGAAAAACAACCTTAGCAAGGATAACAATTCTAAGCCCCCCAACCCCCCAAGGGGGGCAAGGAAGGGGGTTAGGAGGTCTGGCTTCTCAGCTTCCCAAGATTCCCTCCGACGCATTCAAGCCAAACTTGCAGCCGGAAAGGAAACGTCATGAAATTCGAAGAACGCAGAGACGCAGCGCTTGTCGAAATCAGCAAATTCCTTGAGCGCTACACCCCGCCTCGTGGCATGGCGCAGGACGCACAAGACGCCTCGGTGCTTTCAATTGCCGAGGCCATGGCCCGCCGCCTGCCGGTCACAGGTAGGGACGAATACACCGCCAATCTTGAAAAGGCGCTGGAAAAGGTAGCTGACACTCACAGCAGTTACGCTTGGCCCCCGCAGGGTGTTTTTGTGGACAGTATTCCGACCAATCGGGGCAATGGGCGCGCGCCGCTGCAAATGTTCAGAGCCGACGAAGTTGAGCTTGCAGCCCGCAAAATGGAAACAGGTGAGGGCGTTTCTGAGCAAGTCGTCTGGGGTGATATCGGGACTCGCGCCGTAAACGCAAACCTCGTTTCTCGGGATACGTTGGAGCAGTACCGCAGAGCCAGCGTCAGGCAGTGGCAAGCCGCGTATCGAGACGACGCATCCCAAATGATAGCCGAGCGGTTTGGTGCCGTGGTTCTGCCGTACCTGCCATCTGTGGAGGCAGCGGAATGACCACTATGCAGGAACTCGCCCGCGTCGAATGCCAAGGCTCCGCTCGTGGCTGGCAAGTTGGCGGCAGTGACCTCTATCCCGCCGATGTGCCAAAGCGTCCCCGCCCGAGCCCCGAGCCCGTTTTCGAGGTGATTGAGGACGAGCCCGAGATTGAAGCGTTTGACGAGGCCTTGGAGCACTGCTGCTGGTGCAGGGAGAGGGGCATGTTGCCGCAAGACGTGTGCGAGAGCATCGGGAGCAAGCACTTGGCTGGGTCTTGGGGTGGGGCCGTTGCGATCCTGGAGCGGTACATCGTGAAGATGAGGGCACGGAAATGACAGACGCAGACAGGCCAACGAAGCGGAAAGGGGGCGGGAAGTGAGTGAAGTACCGTGGTATCTGCTGTACGCAAAGACCGGGCGCGAGTTCGAGGCGGAGGAAGAAATCAAAGGCCTTGGTCTCAATGTCTGGTGCGGCCACAAGATCGAATTCAAACGTCGCGGCAAGCAGCGCCGGGCTGAGCCCGTCGAGTACCCTTACCTGCAGAACTACATATTCGCTCAAATTCCGTCACAGAGGCTTTTCGAGGTCACAGGCGTCAGACCCCTTGCGAAGACGTTTACCCCGCTCTGCGCGGCTGACGTTCGCTCTCTGGGCCTGTTTAGGGCTGAGGTAGAGGTGGAATACGCGACTGCTCAGCGCATATCCCAAAATCAGGAGGCCATTTGCGAATACAAGGCAGGACAGGCGCTGCAGTCTCTGGACCCGAAATTTGCCAACACGCTGCTCACTTTCCGAGGCATGGTTCAGCGGTCGCATGACCTCTATCCGCGTGTGGTTGCCGAGATGGAAATGTTCGGGCGGATTGTTCGGGCTGAATTAGACCCGCTGGACGTCAGAGACGCAAACTATTGATACTTACGCTATCTGTGGTATGGTCTACCCAAAGCGCAAGTCGCACCAGCCCAGCGGCGGTCGGCTGCAAGGACAGCGCAAAATGGTCCGATTGGTGTGTTTACAGGCAAAAGCCGACAACATGCTGCATAGCGTTAATGTGTCCAAAGCAATCTGAATTCCACCTCGGTTCTACATGACCGAGACAGCCGACGCTGCGGTCACAACCGAGCCCGATGCCTGTCAGTCTGGCCAGATGTTCAGGATAGGGTGTGCGAAATGCGCAGAGACTCCTTTCGGGTGCTGCATCGTTCTGAGCGTGGTTCACAGGGTAATATTTGCCTCGAATCCCCAACCATGCTAGCCATTCATAAATTGTTAAGTAATTGGTGAGGGGTTGACCGATGAGACTACTGACTTCCATTGCATTCGTTTTTGCGTTTCTGCCATCTCTAGCCAGTGCGTTGACTTCGACGATCACCATTGACGGCACGGTGGATGCCAGTGGCCTCGGAGGCTCAACATCTGAAGCTTTCCAGTTCACCTATAACTTTGACCCAACTGTTCCAGGAATTGCCGCTTCCAGATTTTCTGATTGGCATGATGCGGGTATCAATGGGTCGATTACGCTCGGATCCCAAACACTCTCCTTTGTTGGCGGTGGTTTTCAGGTTTTCAAAGACAATTCCTCAATCCCCAATGGCGTGGCTTATTCAGCGATAAACAACGGGTCGAGTTTTAACGGCGCTCAGTTCAGCAATACAATTCTGTTTGCCAAGACTATCAGGTTTTTTTCTATTGTGTTTCCATTGACGCCTGGTTTGCCTATAGGGACAATCCCGACAAGTACGTCTCAATTGACTGATGTGTCTCGTGCTAACTTTGTTCTGGGCCTTTCTGACCGGACATCAGTATCGTTGGCAGGGTCTGGGTTCAATCAGGTGTCCCTAACAACCCAGGCTGCACCGGCACCTGTTCCGCTACCGGCAAGCGCATGGCTGATGATCAGCGGGATCGGCGCGTTAGTGGCCTTTCGCCGCAAGCGTCGGAAGGGTGTACAGTCCGGCATCAGTGGCAACGCGCAACTGGCTTAAGTTTCAAACGATACAACGTGGACTAGCTTAGCACGACAGCCCGTCGGCTAAGGCTGACGGGTTTTCACTTCACAGGAAACTCAGGAGGTCGGAACCCGGCCAGCATCCATTCAAGCACCTTGGCTGCAACTGGGTTGGGGGGCCGTGCTGTTTTCTTGTCTGACGGCATTTTCCAACGCCGAATAGTAGAAGGGTCGGTATTCAGGATCGCACCGAGTTCGGAGTCGGTAAGGCCCAGCCGTAGCTGAGCCTCTTTGAATTCTTGGGGTGTCATCCGAGCAACTTCAACAGAACGCCCAGAGCGCCGACATAAGCGGCCATGAGCACCCAAAAGCGGTACTTCATGTTCTGGTTAATCTCGGAGGTTTCGGCGGTGAGTTTTGCAATCTCAGCGCGCATCTTGTCGTCGGCGAGTGTTTGTTCTGCTGCGGTCATATCGGGTCTCCTAAACTGGCGGGCTTCATTGCCCTTCCGATACAGTCAATATAGTGCCAATGGCACTAATCGTCAAGAACTGCACAAGTAGAAGTCACCCATTCAAAGCCAGTTCCTATCACAAACCGGAAGTTTCCCCCTCAGGTCACACCGAACCGGCTTTGACAGAGACAGGACCATCAGTGGCAGCAGGTGGTTCTGTCTCGCTCTCTATGAACCAATGAGGCAGTCATGCCTGGATGGCTCAGCACATCACGCCATGAGCGCGGCAGGGCTACTGCTATCGGCTAAGGGATTGCGGGGGCTCTCCCTGCCGGACTCTACATAAACTTAGACCGTTGATCATGGCGAGGCACTCGAGTAATCCGAGACTGAGTTTCTTTGCAAGGTCGATCAATGAAACAGTTCTTAAAAAAGCTTAGAAAAAATACCAAAAGAACCAAGAGAATGGCTCAAAAAAAGCCTGTAAATCCGGTCATCAATAGCGAAGCAGTTGAGCCTGAACTTCTTGATCTGCCGGAATACGATATGTCTGAAGAATTTCCACTTTCGGGGCTTGCGTTGGGGTATGTTCTTAAAAAAGAGAAATTCTCGACCGTGTTGGATATCGGTAGCGGCAGCGGCAAACATGCCGAGGTTTTCGAGCGCGCAGGAAAAACTGTAACCCGGTTTGACTTCGGGAAATCAAGGGCCTTCACCGATACATCTAAGGTGATAATTGGGGACTTTCTCGAACACAGTTTTGATGCAACCTATGATCTGGTTTGGGCCTCACATGTCTTGGAGCACACTGTTCACACTCATGGGTTTTTGCAGAAGATCCTAGCCACGGCAGGCGAAAACGGCACCGTCGCGATTACGGTGCCGCCTGCAAAATCTCAATTTGTCGGAGGTCACGTAACACTTTGGACGCCCGCCTTGTTGTTGTACCGCATGGTTCTCGCGGGGTTCGACTGCTCAGACGCAAAGGCTTTTGTCTACGGATACAACATCTCTGTGATTTGCAGTGCAAAGCGCAACACTCTCAACCTTGATGATCTCGCCTGGGATTTCAACGACATCGAGAGGATCAAGAATTGGTTGCCGCGCGACCTGGAGGTTAGGGCTGACGGCGCGCGCTACGGGAAAGTCTACAAGGGATCACAGATATTCTTCTGAGCAGAGTTTGGGGAAATGTGCGGCAGGTAAAGAGT
The DNA here is from genome assembly GCF_056531905.1 of Ruegeria sp. K11. Lineage (NCBI taxonomy): Bacteria > Pseudomonadati > Pseudomonadota > Alphaproteobacteria > Rhodobacterales > Roseobacteraceae > Ruegeria > Ruegeria sp. K11. The sequence continues at coordinate 234,779 of NZ_JBQFMP010000006.1, read as the reverse complement.
TTAACCTTTTCGATCACTCAATCAGAAAAACAACCACCAAATTCAAAGCTGGCGAGTAGACACTCCACTTCCTGTGGCGGGCTTTGGATAAGGGGCGGGAGGCACTCCTTTGGCAGCAGGGGCTCCTGACACGACCCAATTTCAGGAGAACTCCATGACGCTCACGGCGAAACAGGAGCGTTTCGTTCAAGAGTATCTTTCAGACGCAAAGTTGAACGCGACGCAAGCAGCCATCCGGGCTGGATACAGCGAAAAAGGTGCGACAGTTCGGGGTGCTGAATTATTAGCAAACCGTAAGGTCAAAGAGGTCATTGAAGAACGCCAGAAAGCCCGCTCCGAACGTACCGAAATCACTGCCGATTGGGTTCTGACTCGACTGCATGACGAGGCCGAAGCGGACCTTGCGGACATCTACGATGACGACGGAAATCTACTGCCCGTCAAAGAGTGGCCGACGATCTGGCGACAGGGATTGGTGGCAGGTATCGAGGTCGAGGCGCTGTTTGAGGGGCAGGGCGAAAGCAAGAGGCAGATCGGTCACCTGAAGAAGATCAAGATATCTGATCGGGTGAAGCGGATCGAACTGATCGGCAAGCATGTCAGCGTTCAGGCGTTCAGGGAGCAGGTGGAGCATTCCGGGGGTATCAGCCTGAACGTCCTGCCGGAAGATGCCAAACTTTGACTGCAGTTCTGACCGCCAAACAGCGGGAGGCAAATCGACTACTGGCAAGTCCTGCACGAAACATCATGCTTCGTGGTGGATCGCGCTCAGGCAAGACCTTTGTTTTGGTACGGGCAATTGTCCAACGGGCCATTAACGCACCTGAATCCCGGCACGCGATATTCCGGTTTCGGTTCAATCACGCAAAAACCTCGGTCTGGTCGGATACGCTGCCAAAGGTACTCAAGCTGTGCTTTCCGGGGTTGCGGTATCGGCCTGATAAGACCGATTTCTACATCGAACTACCGAATGGGTCGCAGATTTGGATTGGTGGTCTGGACGACAAGGAACGCGTTGAGAAGATCCTCGGCCAGGAATACGCTACGCTGTACTTCAACGAGAGCAGTCAGATTCCATGGGGATCGGTTGAAACGGCCATGTCTCGCTTGGCGCAAAAGTGCGACCTAGCGCCTGAAATTGCAAAATCGACCAATCGCGATCACCTGACGCTCAAGGCGTATTACGATTGCAACCCTCCATCGAAACTGCATTGGTCCTATCAAATGTTTCGGTCGAAGCTGAAGCCGGGAACCAAGGAAGCACTACCGAACCCGGATGACTATGCTGAGATGCTGGTCAACCCGGTCGATAACGCAGACAACTTGCCGGAAGAGTATTTTGATGTTCTGGCCAGCATGTCAGCCGCCAAGAGATTGAGATTTGAGGCCGGGGAATGGGCCAGCGAAGTCAACGGCGCGCTTTGGGCGCTGGAGGACAGAATCGCGCCAGACGGCAAAAACATGCCCGGCATTGATGCTGGTCGGGTTGCCGAAGCACCAGACATGCAACGGATCGTCGTCGCGGTCGATCCATCCGGGACGCGAGGCGATGACGGAGGTGACGATATCGGCATCATCGTGGCTGGGCTGGGCTTTGATGGGCGCGGCTACGTTCTGGAAGATGCGACTTGCCAGATGTCGCCCGAAGGTTGGGGTCGTAGAGCTGTTGAGCGGTACGATAACTGGCGGGCAGATCGTATCCTTGGTGAGAGAAACTTTGGTGGCGACATGGTGCGCTTTACCGTCGCGACGGCGGGCAAGAAAGCAGCCTTCAAAGAGGTTCACGCCTCGCGAGGCAAGGCAGTTCGAGCGGAGCCGATAAGCGCGCTCTATGAGCAAGGGAAGGTGAGCCACGTTGGCGTCTTCCCTGATCTTGAGGATCAGATGTGCAACTTCACGGCGTCTGGCTACGTGGGCGAGGGTTCGCCTGACCGCGCAGACGCCCTCGTGTGGGCGCTCACAGAGTTGATGCTCAAGGGCGAAACAACATCAGAAACAAGCTACGTTGGAGGGCTATATTGACAGACGTAAGCACCCTCCACCCGGAGATCACGCAAAGCCGATCGGATGAATGGCGGTTGATGCTGGATGCTGCCGAAGGCGAAAGCGCAATCAAGCAGGCGGCTGAAAAATACCTGCCTAAGCCAAACGGGTTCAAGGCCGCCCAAGATGGCGGTCGCGCCATGTACAATGCTTATAGGGCGCGTGCGCAATTTCCCGAGATCCTCACGCCGTCGCTTTCGGCAATGACCGGGATCATCCATTCGCAGGAAATGCAGATCGAACTGCCAAACGCTCTGTCCTACCTGACAGAAGCGGCAACAGCAGACGGAATGAGCCTTGAGGCATTTCATCGCCGGATCACGCGTAATCTGCTTTTGATCGGTCGCTATGGCGTCTTGGCTGATGCGCCTGAGGCAGGTGGTGACCCCTATCTTGCGGGGTACATTGGTCCATCGATCATCAATTGGGATGAACAGTTCTATGTTCTCGACGAAACCCACAACAAGCGGGACGGGTTCGAGTGGAAAGTCGTCAAGCAATTCCGGGTTCTCGAGGTCGTTGATGGCAGATACATCCAGACCGTTTACACCGACGACACATCGCGCCAGATCGAACCTACGGTCCTGGGTGGCGAAAGAGTTGGGCGCATCCCGTTCTCTGTGGCCAACGCGGTCGATCAGTCACTTGACATCATCACACCGCCTTTGATCGGGATTTCCCGTGCAGCAAAAGCGATTTACCAGTTGGATGCCGACTATCGACATCAGTTGTTCATGTCTGGGCAGGAAACGCTGATCGCCAAGAATTGCGAGCCGCCAAGTTTTGTCGGTGCAGGCGCGGTTCACCAGATCATCGGCCCTGAGGAGGTGGAAGTTGATGTTTTCTATGTCAGCCCAACATGTGCAGGTATCGACGCCCACAAAGAAGCAAAGCAGGAGTATCGGGAAGCTGCGGCAGAATCCGGGGCGAGACTGCATCGGCAAGAGCAGAAATCTCAGGAGAGTGGCGAAGCGAAACGCCTGAGGTACAAATCCGAAACGGCGACACTAATGACCGTTGCTCAGAACTCATGCGCGTTGCTTGAAAAAGCCCTTCGAAATGTCGCGTTGCTAAAGGGTCTCGATGAGGCTGACATCGTTGTTACGCCGCCTGCGGACCTGCTTGAGACGGTCATGTCGCCAGAAGGGGCATCATCTCTTTTCGGTATCTTCTCCGACGGTGGCATGAGCTGGCAGACCTATTACGAAAACCTTCAGCGGGGCGGCATCGCTTCGGCTGAACGAGATCACGATGACGAGTGGAAACTGATCGCCGGTCAGGATCTCGTCTCTGATGACGAGGGCGACGCCCTTTAATCCGCGGCGATGCCGCATTTTAACAATCAGTGGAGTTTGGCCGATGGCCCTCAAATCCGTTCTGGAAACCCTTGATGGTGTCGATGACGCAATCAAGCCTTTGTACTCTGAAAACGACGGGACGTTTGTTCTCGATGTTGAAGGGATCGACAATCACCCCGAAGTTGCCAGCCTTAAGACCGCGTATGAGCGGGTGAAGGTCGATAAGACCAAGGCCACCAGCGAGCGCGATGCGCTGAAACTGCAGTTGGATGGTTTCCCCGAAGATTTCGACAAAGATATCTGGGAACGGGCGAAATCCGGCAACATCGATGACGCTACGATGGCGGCCAAGATTGCCGAGGTTCGTACCGAACTGGAGACAGAACGGGACGGCTACAAGACCGAGCTGGACGGCCTGAAAGGGCAAATTCAGCAAAAGACCATCCGCGATGCAGTGATGACTGCCCTGGCCGACAACAAAGTCCCTGAGGGACCTCGGAAGGCGGCGGCACTGGCAATGATGGATGGTCAGAAGGTCGAGGTCAGTGGTGATGACGTGATCATCGAAACTGCCATGGGTCCAAAGACACTGGGCGACTACGCGAAAACGTGGGTTGCGAAAGAAGGGGCATGGGCCATTCCCAGCCCGTCCGGCGGCGATGCCACGGGCGGTAAGGGTGGTGGGTCTGATGCACCCAAATCATGGGGCGAAGCTAAATCTCCGCTGGAGAAGGTCGCCCTGATCAAATCCAAACTTGAATAATTGAAAGGAGCGCCCCAATGGCACTCAGTGACATGCAGGTTTTTGAGGAATACGCCTACGGGGCAGCCACGGAAACCATTGCTCAAAAAGTTGATCTGTTCAACGCGGCATCGCGCAACGCGATTACCCTTGTTGCGAAGATGAATGAAGGTGATTATTCGTCCGAAACGTTCTGGAAATCTGTCCCCGGCCTGATGCGCCGTCGTAACGCATACGGTAGCGGGGCCGTGGCTCCTGTCGCGCTGTCGCAAGATTCCATGACTTCGGTCAAAGTTGCTGGTGGCACGCCCCCAGTAGAGATGACCAACGTCCAGTTCACATGGATTCAGAAGAACCCGGAAGAAGCTGGCGTTGTTCTGGGAGAACAGTTGGGGATTGGCATCGTTCAAGACCAGCTGAATACCGGTCTGCGTGTCGCGCGGGCTGCAATTGGCAACCAGGCGGCTTTGGTCGAGGATGATACTGCGGGCGTAATCACCCGCACTGGCTTTGTCTCCGCCTCTGCGCGCTTTGGTGATCGTTCTCAGTCGATTGCAGTTTGGGCAATGCATTCGAAGCCGATGCATGACCTCTTCGCCGAGAATATCACCAACACCAATCGTCTCTTCGACATTGGTACGGTGTCGGTGATGGAAGACGGTATGGGCCGCCTGCTGATCATGACAGACAGTCCTGATTTGGTCACCTCTGGAGTTCCAGACACCTACCACACGCTTGGTCTGGTGGAAGGCGCTGTATCCGTCGAAGACAACGGCGATCTGGATACCTTGGTGGAAGAAAAGACCGGCGATGAGAACATTCAGCGCGTCTGGCAAGCTGAGTATTCGTTCAATGCCAAGGTCAAAGGTTACACCTGGGACAAGGCGAACGGCGGCGCGTCCCCCAATGATGCGGCCCTAGGAACCGGCAGCAACTGGGACAAGATCGCGACCGACGACAAGGACACTGCCGGCGTTCTGCTGAACACCCAATAAATCTGACCTTTCTGAGGGGCTGCTTCGTGCGGCCCCTTTCTCAAGGTCAGCGTTCAGAGGAGAAAATCATGTCTGACAAAATCACCTATGTGAAGCACCCGATCACGCAAAAGCAAAAGGCGGAACTGCGCGCAGAGGGTGCTCGGATTGTTGATGCCAAGTTTGCTCCTGATGGCGCAGAGATCATTGACATGGGTGGCGCAGAGCCCGAAATCGCAATCCCGGGGTCACCTGAGGATATCGACAAACTGAAAAAGCCTGAACTGGAGACATTGCTCAAAAAGCACGGCGTCGAGAACCCGACCGGGAATGTTCCGGACCTGAAAGAGGCCTTGAAAAAGGTCATGTTCGTAGGCGAATAAGATGGCGCTGGATACCACAGTCGGCGGCGCAGACAGCGACAGCTACAGCGATGTCGCCGATCTGAAGCTGGTGTGGGATGACTTGGGCTTCGACTATTCGAGCCTGTCTGATCCACAGATCGAAGTTGCCGCCAGACAAGCGACGGATTGGCTGGACGGCGTCTTCGGGCATCGGTTCGGCGGGTACAGGGTCAATGGGCGCAATCAGGCCCGGATATGGCCACGGGTCGGTGTTTATGATCGGGAAGGGCAGATTGTGGTGTCAGATGCGATCCCTCGCGAAATCCTGAAATCTCATGCTTTGGCCACACGGCACGCGGTATCAGGAACAGACCTCGCACCAGAAATCGTTCCTGGCTTGATCGCGAAGCGCGAAAAGATCGGGCCCATGGACACCGAGTACGTTAACAGCGGGGCGGTCGAGGATCAGAGAACAGTTCTCACTGCTGTAAATGACATCTTGTCGATCCTGTTAACGTCGTCCGGCAACACACAATTGGTGATGCGTGCATGACTGAGATCAAAGTTGTTGGTGGGCAGGTCGCAAAGACCGCTTCGCAAGAACAGGACATCATTCAGGTGCTGGAGAGCGTTGTGGCTGATTTGAAGTCAGGCCAGCGGAGCGCAAACCGGATGTTTTTGGTGTTGGCTGATATGAACGTTTCGGATTTCATTAGCACCACCATTTATCGGGGTCGTGCCTTGGAGATGGTTGGGTTGGTCGAGGCATCGAAACTCGATCTGATGCGAGATATCGGAGTTTTGGAAGAACAATGACCTTCGACTATCAGCGCGCGCAGAACACCGCAAAACGCCTGATCAAGCGGTTTGGGTTCAAGTGCACCCTAAGCAAGCTTCCCGAGGGCTTCGGACCCACCAGCCCACACGACAAAAGGGCGGAACCGGAACCAACGCTGCACGAAGTGATCGCGGTGCAGGATTACAAGCAGATCAGAGATCAATCCGGCACCCTGATTGGTGAGACCCGGCGCACACTGACCATAGATGCGACCGGTGCCATACCTGAGAAGCAGGACAAGATTGCTGTCGGCGTTGCCCGTGCTGACGTGACAATGTTCACGAAGTTTGACAGTATCACTGAGGTCAGGCCCCTCGCACCGGGCGGCGTGGCGGTATTGTACGAAGTGGATTTGGCGCGGTAGATTTTGCCGTCTTCTCATACTCTCTCATCACATGAGGGGACACAATGCCGTTAGACACCCAGAGGCGCGATCTTGAGCGCGCCCTTCGTCGATTCCAGCCGAGTATCAGAGATGCCTTCCTGCGGGCGATTGAGCGGGCCGCGCAGATGATTGACGAAACCGCGCTGATTGAAGCCTTGGACCGAAATGACTTGGCGGAAGCGGCCCGGATAGTGCGGTTGGACGACAGCACTTTGTTTCGGTTTGGTGAGGAAATTCGCACTGCCTTCTTTGAGGGCGGTGAACTGGCCGAGCGGGTGTTTCCAAGAGGCTTGCGCGGGACGTTCTCTTTCAATGGGCGTCATCACAGGGCCGAGGAATGGGTGCGTGGTCACGTTGGCGATCTGATACAGGGTATTCAGGCTGAGCAGATCGAAATGACGCGTCAGATCGTGCGCACCGGACTTGAAGAGGGCAGAGGATCATCGGCAGTAGCCCGAGAGATTGTCGGACGCCGTGTCGGACGTAAGCGGGTTGGGGGATACATTGGCCTGACCACCAAACAGGCCCAGAGCATAGCCTCAGGGCGGGCAAAGCTTGCCAGTGGCGATCCAAAGCTCATGCGCCAGTATTTGTCGCTCAAGCAGCGCGATAAGCGGTTTGACGGTCTAATCCGCAAGGCGATTGACGAAGGAAAGCCGATCACTGGCAAGCGGCTGTCTGGGATCATGGAGGCGCATCGATCAAAGGCCCTGACGTTTCGGGGGAGGGTTATTTCCCGACATGAGGCGCATAGAGCGCTGGCCGCAGGACAAGAGGAAGGTATGCGACAGGCGTTGGAACGCCCAGACGTAGAGAGAATTTCGGTTCGCTGGCAGCACAACCACTCGCTTGAGCCTCGGACAGATCACGTGGCCATGAACGGAACCGTCATTGATCTCGGCCAATCCTTCGAATTCCCGGACGGCACACGGATGCGGCATCCATTCGATGTCAACGCACCTGCGAGGCATACAATCGGTTGTCGATGCACCGCGTTCTACAGGTTGCATTACAGGAGATCGTAATGGGAAAATACGCTGATCAGGCGCGCGCAGCCATCAATGCTCGCAAGGCCGACCTGAAGTACATCGGGGGCCATGCAATTCAGGACGTTGTTGAGCATGCGCAGACATCCCAACCGAGTGTGAAGCAAACAGGTGGCTCGTTTGTCGAGGGCAAAATTCCAGTTGATAGCGCTGATCTGATCAAGTCTCTGGAAACCAAGATCAACGGATCGGTGGTGGCAAAGGGTCCTACAAGCTTCACTGTGGCGATCGATGGATTTGAGATCGGCGATATCTTGCAGTTCGAATGGACGCAAGAATATGCCAGACGAATTGAGTTTGGCTTTACGGGAGAGGACAAACTGGGCCGCAAGTACAACGTGCCTGGGCGACATTTTGTTGGCGCGAATGTCGCACGATTTGAGGAATTCGTTGAAAAGCGCGCCGCAAAGGTGCGCGCGCAATGACGAACGACGTGATTTCCGACGCGCTGATGGTGCAGATCGAAGCTGCTAATCTCGGCTATCCGATTGTCTGGTCCAACCGGCATTACAGTTCAGGCCTGCCGAAACCTTACCTTGTCGTTGAATTCGTCCCTGCCAGCCGCAGAGACCGGTCTCTCAGGGGTGGTAGTCCAATTACCCGAGGCTTTCTGCAGGTCACGGTCGTTTCGGAGTTGGGAGAATACGAGACAAGAGCCCAGCACATCGCAGAATCCGTTGCTGCCGTGTTTGACCGATCTGCCCCTGCAAAGGCGATCATCAAGACCGGAGGATTGAAGATCACCTTGGGTGATACCTTCGTCCAGCAGGGTTACCCGGACGACTCGTCGTGGCGCACGCCGGTGCGCATCGATTTCACGGCCATGAAGGCCTAATCGGAGAACCACATCATGTCAGACAAGAAAACCGCCCCGGCGGCCTTTGAAGCGCGCGCTCAGGCAGTTCGCGGAAAGGACGTAAAGGTTGTTGTAGCAAAGAAGGTGAGCGGCGTTCGATTAGACCGACTTCCGATGAAGCCGAACCAGCCGTCGCATCCTGTGGCGCGCTTCAAAGGCGCAAAGCCTGCCGCGGGCGACTTGCTGGAATTCACGCTCTCCAATGATGTGACCTATGTCGGCGAAGTCTCGGATTCCATCAAGGTTGATGGCGAGGTGATTGCAGAGTTCAAGAACGGGCTGACACCTGTTCAGACGAAATAGGCCGAGGCCTATCCACCCGCGCCCCTGAGGCGCTTTTCCAAAGTGAAAGGAAGCCAATATGGCACACCAAACCGCATCAGGGGTGACGCTCGGTATTTCGATCCCGGCCCCATTGACCCATGACGAAGCGGGCTTTGATGCCCTGACATTTACCACCGTTGGCGAAATCACCAACATAGGTGAGTTCGGTATCGAATGGGCGCTGGTCACGCACAACCCGCTCGACACACGCGGCACGAAAAAGGGCAAAGGTTCCTATAACAATGGCGTGCTGAGCCCGAACCTTGCTCTAGATCCTGGCGATGCAGGGCAGACCTCAATGAAAACGGCGCTGGCCAGCGACAACAACGCCTATTTCGCGGTCACACTGCAGGATGGAACGATCTTTTACCTCGAAGGTCTGGTGATGATGTTCAAGCCGAACATTGGCGGCGTTGATGACGTTGTGACGGCCAACACGTCTATCGAGATTTCGCCGAATGCCATCATTGAGAAAGCGGCACCGTAACCCGTTCTGACCGAGCGGTAGGGCCGGGCGGATTTGGTTCAGTCCACCGGCCCGATATGAACCACTGAACCAAAGGCAATCAACTATGGACTTCAATTCATTCGATTCCGTCAGCTCCTCTGAAAAAGGGGCCAAGATGCACATCAAGCACCCCGCCACAGGTGCTCTGCTGTATGACAATCCTGATGATCCGACCGAGGACAACGGAAAGCCCTGTGTGGTCATCGTGCGTGGCTCTGAGGCCCCGTCCGTGCGTGAGGCGGTGCGGGAGCAGCAGAAAGCTCGTGCGACGGACGAAAACGCATCAGACGATGAAATGAACATGGACGAGTTGAATGATCGTATCTGCGAGATCGCAGCGCGCCTGATCATCGGTTTCGAGAATGTCAGCAATGGCACCAAGTCCGCTACTGCTCCAAAAGACGTTGAATGGTTCCTGAACCTGAACCGGATCAACGGGCGGCAAGGTGAGGCGTCCTTTGCTGAACAGGTCAACTTGTTCGCTACATCTCGGGCGAACTACTTGGGAAACGCATTGAGCGCCTGACGCTCTACGCCAGGCAAACAGGATTTCTGGACGCGCAGCCAGAGGATTGGCACTGCAACCGGCGAAAACTATGGACTGAGGCGGGTATCGATCTGGCTCTGCCAAACTTGGGTGGGCTGGACTACATCGCTGACTGGATGAGTCCTGAGTGCCTTGGTTGGTACAAATCGGCCGGAATTGGGGGCATTGAGCCGCTGGACTGGATGGAGATCGAAGCGTTCTCGCGGTCTACGCAGATGCATATGGAGCCATGGGAAGCGCAGCAAGTTCGCCTGATCAGCGTTGCCTATGTCTCCGGCTACGCACGGGGGATGCAACCAATGACGGTTTCGCCAGCGTTTTTATCCAAACCGGATGAAGACCCCGGCATCGCACTGGAACGAAAGCGCATATCAGACCAGATCAAGTCAGGGTTCAGTAAGCCCGTCCAGTAAGATGCCGAGTGAGAGGGGGTAGGGGATGAACCAGAACGAACTAGATCCGATGGCCGTCGATGACTGGATCAAGAAATTGGAGAGCATAAGGTGGGAACCTACTCAGGATGATCTTGACCATATTTTTGGAGGAATTCGTCCAAGTATTGGTTTACGTGGTTATCTACATCAATGGATGAAGCGTATTTGGGCGTGTTTGCGTCCAAGGTCCCTCGGAAGCCCTCAATAATCTTGAATCCAGAATCTGCGGGCGCGTTCGGGCTTCTGGTTATCAATTTGAACAGAAACCCAGCCAGCGCATCCATAACCGCAGCCTTTATCTTCAATCGTGTGATGTTCGGATCTTCACCCATAACCAATCTCCTCAAATCAATGAGGGCAACGGTCACCGGGAATCGGATGGTGAGTCAAGGATAGCGGCTACCCACCCAACCACCCCTAAGGCAGCCCTTCGGAGTGTGGCATCAATCAGCTTGGTCGTGCCATTCCCGTATGGCCCTACACAAGCGTGACATTGCCGCTCCACGGTGAACCCGGACATCGAGCATATCGAAGCCCTCAGAGAACTTAACCTCTTCCTCACCATCCGGGATGAACTCAAATCGACCACCTGAATACATGTCTTCGGGATCATAATCGACCACCCGCCAAGTTCCGAGGACTATGCCGTCGTTGGTAATCACATCGCCTTGCGCCAGTTCCGGCTTGTAAACGCTGTCCATCCACTCGTCGGAGCCAACGAGGTTTATCGGGAACTTCAAATCCATATACAGAGATCCTTGGGGTGTTACTAACTTTCCGGCAAACCTAAGTCACCCCTGACTTACTCGCCGTTTCGTTTCTTCGCAGCTAACTCGATCTTCTTGGGAAGCTCAAAAACATAAACGAGGAATAACTTAATAAACTCCCGACCTCGCTGAACGTCTTCGGCTTCTACTGCGTCATGGACACTGTAGTTGCCCAGAAATCTAACCTCATGCATCAGGGCAATTAGAGTCGGGGGTAGGGCATTCGCGTTGGCCATTGCTTCAATGCGTTTGTAGAGCGATCCCTTACCATCTGGATCAAGGTGTTTGACCGATAGCTCAACAGTGGTTCGGTACATTGCCGCAGCACTGCGCATACGCCCGTCGGCAAAGTTGGCCTCACCTTCGAGGTAGGTTTCGGAGATGTGGTCTTCTAGGAAGTCTACCGTCTCGATGGTTGGGGGAGACGGGCACACACCGGCAATTGTAAATTTGTCCAGGAAGGTTTGGCCTGAGTAATTGTTGGCTGCCTCAATTGTTTCCCCCGATTGCCGGAATATTCGAAACAGCACACCTTGGCCACATTGGGAGCATGTCGCAAAGAGATCGCCGACCTCGTTTTCGAAAGACGCCTTGGCAATATGTGTGACGAAGCCGGTGTTTTTCACCCTGCAACCTTCGTGCGGGCAATCGTAGGAAATCAGACCCATGCTCAAGAATCCTCAAATGGCGTTTCTCAGAAGCGCTCGCAGAAACACAAAGTCCGCAGCAGACCTCGGGCGCTTGTTGACCGAACACTATACAAACCTGAATGACGCAGAAAGAGACCTGTTCGTTCTGGCGCTCATCACCGAAGTTGGAATGGAAGCAGCCGCTGCCTAGTATCTGGATCAGGAGGGTAAGAAATACTGGACTGAGAGTTTCGAGCGGGTCATTTACTCCGCCTGGTTTTCTTGTTTGGAAGGGTTGAACCGTGGCCGTCTTTGCTCACCGGTTTTCGTTGCAATCTCACGCTTCAGCCGAGCAACCATCGTCAGGTGAATGTGGAAGGTTTTGCTCAGCATCTCCTGGACTTCTGGGAAGTCATCGAGATCAGGTCTATTGAACGCAGCTCTTCCAGCTTCGTTCAGCTGTCTAAGTTCTCTGGTGGGGAGAAGTAGAATTTGAAGACACGCTTTCTCATAGTCTCGGACGATCTCTTCGTGTTTTGGAAAAGTACGAGCATACAAAGCTGGATTCTCCAACCAGCCAAGCAAGTCTTGCTCTTTTGGATCGGATCTCTCCTCAACCGTTTGGCGCTCCGCCTCCTTTTGCTTGGCTTGCGCTACCGCCTTGCGAAAGGCTGCTTTGGCACGCTCTAGTTCTTTCTCGCTTATGTCAAACCCAGATGGAAGCGAAGACCTAAACTTCGATAAATCAGCGGTGTCCGTTTCTTGGGCAAGGTTTTGCACTAGCGTCGTGAGGAACTGTCGCTGAACATCAGTTTCAGGGTCATTCTCTGCAACTTTGGAGGAGCTGCCAGCAGCGTTTGCGTCAAGACGCCGATCAGAGTAGATCGCAAAGATAACACCAACGGCGGCGGTCAGCAGGCCAGCACCTACAAGTAAGAAGCCAATTTGTTCAAATCCAGTCACTCGGGTTTACCTTCTTTGCGAAGAAACCGCATCATAGCAGGAGAAATCCACCAAAGCATCAAGCCCAAAACAAAGAGTAGGCCATTTACGGACTTGGTTGAGTCTTTCAGCTTGTCCGCGAAAGCTGCGACTATGATTGCGTACGCAATGGTAGAAATAAGGCCTGCAAACAACTTGATGCGCTCATTGTGGGTCGCAATCGGGTCCTTCACTTTCCGCGTCATCAAATGTCACTCGTTTTAAAATCTAGGTCACGTTACCCGAATGTAAGCGCTATCTGCAAATCCGATGGCCATAAGTCACCCCTGACTTACCCGTCACCGCTTTTTGGGGGCGGGGGTTAGTCTTCACCGGGCGCTTTCACCTTTGGCAGGCTGCCAATAAGCGGAGCGTCAGGATCAAAGTCCTTCATGACGAATTCCACCATCGCGTCCGTATCCACGTCGCCGTATTCAACCATGATAGTGAGGAATTCTTTGATGAGTTGCCTTTTGTCCTCTGGGTTCTCGATTTTGTCATATTGGCTTGGGAGCTTTTCAAGGAACGAAATAACATCTTCAATCAGTTCCTTAGGTGCTGGCTCCGGGTACTTCTCTGAAAGCACCTCAACAAGCTCGCTGTTGACTGATCTACCGTTGCTTTCTGCCGCCAATTTTATCCGATCTCTTAGCTCGGGGGAAATTCGAAGCGCAATTTGAACAACTGCATCGCCAGTTTTGCGGGCAACCATGATGTGAGTCCTTTTTTGCAATCAATTTAATTTTCGCGGTTGACTGTCAATTGCTATTGAATTAATTGTAAGCGTATCAATAGCATTATGGAGACACTTAAAATGGTAAGCAACATTCAGGGAAAACCAGGCGAGGGCATTGCGCAAGTCGCTGTCCGGTTGCCGGTTAGCCTGAGGGACAAGCTTAAGAACGTCGCTGGCGAGCGCGGTCAGAGCGTCAACACGCTGATCGTGATGACCATGGCAAAGGAGGCTGAGCAAGCTTCGGAAAAGTGAAGGCCGTCAGAGTTCTTGGCGGAACTGACGGCCTTCTAAGAAAAACCTCACGAAAGGAATTCTCTTATGGAGAACTTACTACCGAAAGTAGTGAAATACAACCAAGACCATTTTGATCTGGTCAACAACGACTTGAAAACCACTTCGCGTGTGATTGCCGAGAAGTTCGGCAAAGAGCACCGCAATGTCATGCGCGACATTCGCGAACTCATTAAAGGGCAGCCAGATTGGGGTGCGCTCAATTTTGAGCAGACCCCATATGTCGATGGACAGAACGGTCAGACCTACCAAATGTTTGAAATGACCCGCGACGGGTACTCTATGCTTGTCATGGGCTTCACGGGTAAGAAGGCGATGGCTTGGAAGATCAAGTTCCTCGAAGCCTTCAATGTGATGGAAGAGCAGATCAAGGCGTCTGGGGGCTTTTCGGTTCCTCAAACGTTCGGTGAAGCCTTGCAGTTGGCAGCGGATCAACACAAGCAGATCGAATCCATGCAGGCCGATGTAAACGCACTGGACCGGATTGCTAGCGCAGACGGCAGCCTGACTATTACGGAGCTAGCGAAGAACCTCGGCATTCGTCCAAAGGATGCCTTTACATGGTTGAGCCAGAACGGCTGGATTTATAAGCGCCCGGGCGGCTCTGCTTGGCTTGGCTATCAAAGCAAATGCAACATGGGGTTGCTGGAGCACAAGACAACGACCGTTTTGCGCCCGGATGGTTCCGAAAAAGTCACAGAGCAGGTTCGTGTCACTGCAAAAGGCCTGACTCGCTTGGCCAAGCTCATTCCCGGTGTGGCTCGGGAGGTGATGGCATGAAACGGAGAGATTTCGTAGCAGCCGCCCTCGCAATTGCACCGGCGTCTGCAGCAACAGCGTTTCAGGTGCCCGTCAAAGAGGCTGAAATGCCCGATCTGCCGGACTGGTGGAAGAAGGTCAGCGACATGGAGACCGAAACGCCCATTCAAATGCTGTTCGAGCAATGGGGGCCACTTCTGGCCCAATACGAAAACCTGCTTGACGAAAACAGCGCTGTCTTGGTTCGGGAGCAGGACAGGGGAAACCCCAAGGCTTCTGCGGCGGAAAGCGCGCACTTTCACAAGTCGGTCGAACCAGTTCAGGACGCTTTCCTGAAGCTGGAAGATCAAATCATGGGTGCTGAGCCGGAGAACTTTAAGGACTTGGCAGTGCAAGTCATCGTTGCATCCCGGTGTGACGGCATCGGCAGTGAAGATGGCGGTCAAGGGCTAAGCAATTCAGCGCGCCGGTTGCTGAGCGGGGAGGTGGCTTGATGGACGAGATGGATATCACCGAAGCCGAAGCAATCCTTGATGAGGTTGTTCGCGGCTTGGTCGCGGCAGGCATGGATGACGTAGAAGCTATCTCGGAACTGGCATGCAGCTTGGTGAAAGCCAACCGACCTGAGGTTTTGGTGCCTTACGGGAAGATGGCTCTGGAGCAGGAAATTCAGGAAGCGATGAAGAATTTTAGCGGTATCTGAACCGCAGGGCGGCAGCGGGGAAACAGTTTAGCGACGCTCCCCGCTGCCTGAATCGACCGACCGTGTTGACGCACGGAGCGGTCCCACCAATGAGGAAAGGACCCTCACCGATGAATGCTGAAACCAATAAGACAAACTTGCCGACCTCGGCAAGTAAATCACTACCCGCGCAGGCTCGGTTTGAAGGATATCGGGTTGCTGCACGGGAAGCCGGGAAGATGTCCCGCGTCAAGCTGACAGACCAAATCCTGCGCTTCACCACGTATGTTGATCCGGAAGGTAAGAAATCCAGTTGCCCGGAGCGTGCGTTCTCGAACTTCACACGCTCGATCTACGCGCCGCTTGGGTTGAACAAGGCCAAGGCCGAAGAACTCCTTCACGGTCGCGACGATTTCGACGTGCACCTGCTCAATACGCTGAGCTTCATTGAAGATGCATGCGCTGAACTGCTGAAAGAAGGAATGGACAACGAAGTGTCTCGCGCTGAGATCAAGAAGGCATTCCAGACTTTGGTGTCTGAAATGGCCGATCAGTACCATCGCCTGCTGGACCGCGAATACTTTAAGAAGGAATCCAAACATTGAGCGGGGACATCGTACAAGGCGGTCGGACCCAAGGGTCCGACCTGACCGAAGCCGAGGTTGATCGGCTAGCTAATCTTGCAACGGAGATCGCTCATTTCTCGACAATGGCCAACGCGTCTCGGATATTTGCGGGTCGCGCGCTATTGGAAGCTCGTGAGATTTTTTCTAGCGATCAGGAATTTGGTTCGTGGCGTCAAGAAGTACTACCGGGTCTCCACCAAAAAGAAGCCCTTCGGTACATGCATGTGGCCAAAGAGTATGGAGATCGACCCAAGATCATCGAGGCGTTGTCGTTCAGGACTTTGAGAGCGCTTGCCGCACCATCCACACCACAGGAGGTCAGGGATAGCGTTGAGGCAAAGGCTGAAGGTGGAGAGTCCACGACTGCGGCAGAAGTGGAGCGTATGGTTCGCGAGACCCGCGCCGCAAATACGAGGGCCGAGCAGGCCGAAGCTGAGTCTGAGCGCCATAAACGCCGCGCAGAAGCTGCATTGGATGGCCAACAAGAGGCGGTGGAAAAAGCCAAGACAGAGGCCAGCCGAGCAGAGCGGGAAAAACTTGACGGTCAGATTCGCGAGTTGCAAGACCAACTTTCGCAAAGCAAGCAAAAGCTTGAGACTGCCACCAAAGATGCTGCGGATGCCGCTACGAGAAAGATACAAGCTGAAGCGGAAAGCCTGATTCAGGAAAAGCAAGATCAGGTACAAAGCGAACTGGACAAAGCACTCAAGCGGAAGGTGGAGGCCGAGAAAGCGGTTGAGGGGCTGGTCCGGCGTAAGGATTTCTTACAGGAAAAGGTGGATGATCTAAGCGATTTTCTGGCCAGCAAAGAAGCCGCTACGCATGAGGCTGAGCAAGTCGATAGCGCGCTAAAGGGGATCACGCGAACGCTGACCAGAGAACTTGGCGTTATCAGCACCATGGAGCATGACCATGGCGATGTGCTCACAAAAACGGCGGCCAACACCGCTCGTATGTGCAGGGACATGGCCGAGGCAATCGAGATGAAATTCCAGCGTGATGTTCAGTTCGATGTGATCGAAGGAAGCAAGTTATGATGGTGTCAACCGAGAGCCCCTTGTTCCGAGACATGCTTTCTTCAATTCAATCGGCAGTGGATATGTTGGATCACTTGGACGCCAAATACTTCGATCAAGATCAGTTTGCGAATGATCCGGAGTTTCAATCTCTATTCAAACGGTTCCACGGCGACATTGCATGCGTTTCGGATGCGTTGCGGGCCGCAGTAGATGCGTGAGTGAAATGGGGCAGCCCGCTAAGGGCTGTCTCTATCCATAGCCCAGTTCGATCAACTTCTTGTCGCCGATGTGCTTACAAAAGCGCTCTAGGTCGCGACGAATTCCGAATACCTGGCGGCAGGCTTTGCAAACAACAGGACCGTCTGGGTTATTGTCTTCCGGCATCTCAAGGATGTAACCGCCACAATCACAGCAGTGAAACTCGAAGGAGTAGGTAACGTTCCCCTGGCTATCGTCGGTGACTTCTTTCACGTTGACGTTTAGCCTTTCAATACTCATTTGGAGAACATCCTGCAATTTGTCCCCTGACGGTTCGCGATGCAGATTGGGCTTCCAATAGTCTCGAAAGTGCTTGTCATAGGCCGCAATGAAGCGATCCCGAAGTTCAACTTCTTTTGCGCGCTTCAAGATGATCGGAATGCGTTTGCTCATACTGGCTGATGGGTAATGAGCCCAAGCAAACCAGTCATCCAGATGCGCTTTCAGGTGGTTTACATGAAAACCAAGGGCATAGTTGGTGTCACCATATACCGGATGGTTTTTGTCTCTTTGCGGGTGTGCGGCGGTTGACGCTGTTCGCTCTATATCCTTCTTCAACTGGGCGTGAAACCGATCCCAATCTTCACCGGGAGGGCATCGTTTCTTTCTTGGCCGCTCTTTGTAAAAACGGTCCAACTCGGAAAGAACAGGGGTTTCCTCAAGGCGTTGGATTAACGCCTCTAATGCAAGACGTTCGTTGTCGGGGATCAATGTCCTAACCTTTTTCTTCCAATCTTTGCCACGCTTCTTCCTGAGCGTCTCTGGGGTGCTTCTCTTTCAACCGCTCAAGATCGGCAGTTATCTCATCAACCGGACGTGGTTGGGGTGTATCTGATGCTTCTCTGGTGGCTTCGTCTTGTGGGGCTGATCGAAGTGTATCCCTGATGTCTGTGAGTAAGGAAATCACTCGCTCAAACGCGAAAAACAAAACACCTGAGATCGCCAAAGAGATGGCCACGGTGATCAAATAGAGTTCCGCGCCATCAAGCGCGATAAACAAGACGAACGCTGCGAGAGCCCAAGCGGCATACGCAATCCAAGCCAAAATCTTCATCGAAAACCACTCCTTCAGAATTGAATGGAGATTGCGGCGTTTACCCTGAAAGGACAACCCTTGGTCGATTTCCCCCGATTGGTAATGGAAGCTGACACTCGCGGCATGCAAAAAGGCGAGATCGCGCTTGAACGGGTAGCTCAAGCTGCAGAGCGTGTCGACAAGCGCGTCCGAGATGCAAGTGGGCGTTTTGTTAAGGCGGGAAGCGCGGCAAACCAAGTTGCGGCTGGTTTCAAAAATAGTGCCGGAGCCGCCGATGAGCTCGCAAAGGCATCCCAAAAGGCCAAGGATGCTATGGGTCCGTTGGCAGGGCGAACAACAAAGGCAAGTAAGTCCTTTAAGGACTTGTTTTCTACGCTCGGCAACTCGCATCGGTTCCGCATGACCGCCGTCCAGCTCGGGCAAGTTAGTCAGCAAATGATTGCGGGAACCTCGGCGGCGCGTGCATTGTCCATCCAGGCTGCTGACCTGTTGCTGCCATTCGGAACAATGGGCGCCGTATTGGGCGTTGCTTCAGGTGCTTTCGTGCCTTTGATAGAGAGCATCCTCGGAGCAGGTGACGAATCTGAAAAGTCGAAAGATCATATTGAGGACCTTGCTGAAGCGGTAGATCGTCTCGCTGGCGTATCGCAAGCCTCAGGCGCTGACATCCAAAAATACTTGGGAGATACATTCGGTGTTCTTTCGAGAGATGTGCAAGCACTCATAGACGATCTGCGGGCGGCGGAGTTTGGTGTTATCTCAAACAAAATTCGCCGCGAGTTCGAGTTGGTTACGGGCGACCTGACAAGACTAAGTGGTGCATTTGAGGTCTTCTGGGAGGACTTCACGAATCCGGGCAGCATCGATCCCGGGTACTTGGCTCAGATACAGCAGATTATCAAACAGGCGGGCATCGCTTATCCCGAGTTTGTAAGGCTTGACGAAGCCATGGAGGCAGTTTTCGCGGCCCGATCAACTGAAGATTTGGTGTCAGGTTTGGCCAACGCGCGGACTATTGCCTCAGACATTGGCGGGCCGATAGGAAAACAAGTCTCGAAAGCCCTATTGGATGCAGCAAAAGAGAGCGGTGTACTGAACCGTGTATTGGCTTCAGCAGCAGGGGAGGTTGATAGTACTACTGAAGCCCTCCGCGATGCTGAACTTGCTGCCCGCAACCTTGCGTCGGCCCTGCAATCGGCTGCTGGCTTCTCTGCCGGACTTGAAGACGGCGTTCGCGTTCTTGAGGCAGAGATAAAGGCGCTGGAAGGCGGTGCAGACGCCGCCATAGCCAGTCAGATTGAGCTAAAGCGCATCAGGGCAGAGAATGTCCGTGATGCGGCAATTGCGGCTGGTGAGGATCGTATTGCCGCAGAGGCGCGTTATGCGTTGGATTTAGACGCCATTGAGGCAACGGGTGTGCTCACTGCCCGAAAGAAAGCCTTGGCAGAAGTTAACCGAAAGACCGGGAATGCAGCGCGATCAGGCGCCACCTCCACCATCGCCGCCCTGCGTCGTGAGATATCCCAGCGCCAAATGCTCCTGAACGTCACCGGCCGTGAACGCCAGCACTTGCAGGCGGTCTATGATGTTCAGCGCCGTCTTGGCAAAGACGCATCCAAGTTGACAAAATCTCAGATCAATGGGCTGGCCGATCAGGTTGTGGAACTCGAAAACACCGAAGCCGCGATGAGGAACGTTTTGGGCTTGCAGGAGCAGTGGAGCCAACAAATCACGCGAACGGCGTTCGAAGGCGGCAATTTGCGGGATGTGGTCAAGGGAATGTTGAGAGACATCGCACTGCAATTTGCCTCCGCGCGGATCGTCCTCCCGGTGGTGGCCTCAGTCACGAGCATTCTGGGTCTCGGTGGTATCGTCGCCGGTGGTGCGGCCCTGCAGGGCGCGTCTACGGCTGTGGGGCTTGCCAACCTGACCTCTGGCGGTGGTTTGCTGGGTACTGCCGCAGCCAACGTCGGCGGGTTTCTCGGCGGCGTGGGGCAGGGCATCGGGGGCGTTCTGTCCGGTGGTGGTACCGGCAGTTCCTTTGCCAACCTCGGTGGGTTGCTTTCCGGGTCTGTGGGTGGCGCAGGTGCCATCGGGGCGGCCATTCCGGCCCTGGGTGTCATTGCAGGTGCAGGATTGTTCCTGAAGAACGCGTTCAGCCGGGAATTCGAGGGCACCAGCCTTCGTGGCCGGGTGACGGGAAGCGGCGTAAATGCCCGTTATGTCGATCACTACGGCGGTGGTTTGTTTCGGTCGGATGCCCGCAAACGAAGACCGATTGAGGCAAGCTTTCAGCGGGCGTTGGACGATGCCATTCTGGGGCGCGTGGCGACGATCCGCGAGGGCGCAGATGCGCTTGGTCTCTCTACCAACGGCCTGAGCGGATTCCGGGGCCGGAAGTTCCGCATTTGGACCAAGAACAAGAGCCCGGAAGAAATCCAGCGCCGCATTGATCGCCGGATTCTCAACACTGCTGATGACATGGCGCGGTTGGTTCTTGGCACAAACAGGTTCTCGCGCTCGGGCGAGCGGGCCTATGACACCCTGCGGCGTCTGTCCACGCATCTGACCAGCGTCAATGATCTGTTCGAGGCCATGGGCAAGATGCCGTTCATGGCAAGCCTGACCGGGGCTGGTATGGCTTCCGATCTGGTGCGGCGGTTCGGTGGACTGGATCAACTGAACACGTCAGTGACCGGATATTATGAGGAATTTTACTCACAAGAAGAACGGCGCGCTCACACCCTGAAATCCCTGAACATGCAGATGGCTGCTCTTGGTGTGGCTATGCCTCGAAGCCGGGCGCAATTCCGTGAGCTTGTAGAGAGCATCGACCTGTCCAGCGCAAGTGGCCGTCAGCTTTATACCGATCTGATCGGCCTGTCTGATGCGATGGCCTTTGCCTTCCCGGAGTTCCTGAACCAGTTCCGCACGTTCCTGGATGAGATACTGAACACAAACCTGACACCCGCATCCGGATCGCAGGTGCTGGCCGCAAACAGGTCGCGCTTCAACATGGCTGTTGATCTGGCCGCCGCAGGAGATTCAGCAGCGGCCCAGCAGGTCACAGGTTACGCCCGCACATACCTCAACAGCCTGCGCGCGAATGCACGGTCTGAAGAAGAATACCGGCGCAGCGCGGCCCGCGTGTTGGCGCAGATCAGCGGATTGGCTGACATGGCCGATTTGGCAAATGGTGTCATTCCTCAGTTTGCCATGGGTGGGTTTCACACCGGCGGTGGCCGGATTGTTGGCGAGAACGGCCCGGAATACGAGGTCACTGGACCAGCGCGCTATTACAGCGCGGCACAGACGCGATCGATGATGAACGGCGGAAGCAGCCAGGAATTGCGCGAGGAACTGGCCGCGCTCAGAGCGGAGATTGCCGCATTTCGGAGTGAACAACGCCAACTTGGTTTGAGCCAGAACCATTACTCCAAGAAGCAGGCGCAAATCACCAACAAGTGGGACCGGATCGGCCTTCCAGCGGAGCAGACCTAGTGAAAGTCATCATACCTATCACAGTGACCGACAGCGTGCTGACGGCCACCAATCTTCCTGTGACCGCTCATCCGGAATGGGACGCTGTCACAAGCTACAATCAGGGGGATCGGGCTTTTAAAGAGGGTGTCTCGGGCAAGCCGTTCCAACTGATTTACGAGTCTGTCAGCAACAGCAACCTGAACAACGATCCCGAGACAGACGATGGAACGCATTGGATCGAGATTGGCGCGACAGAGCAGTATTCGGCCTTCGACCGCAAGATATCAAATACTGCCGAGAAATCAGGATCGATCACCTACACCATAGCGGCCCCATCGCAGTTGACCGGCATTGCATTCTTTGGGCTTGAGGCGGAAAGCCTGACATTGACTGTAAGGGATGCCAGCGCACAGCAGATTTTCACTGTCATGCGGGATCTGATCGACACGACAGAGATCGTGGACTGGTTCACGTTCTACACGTGGGACCCTGAGTTCGACACTGAGACCATCTTCACCGGAGTGCCGGCCTATACCGGGTACGAGGTGGACATAACCATTTCTGCGCCCGCCGGAACGGCAAAGATCGGTCAAATCGTGCTGGGCGAGATGGTCAGCCTGGGTGAGACGCTGAGCGGGACAGAAACCGGAATTGAGGACTTTTCGACCAAAGACCGGGATCAGTTCGGCAACGCTATCCTGGTCGAGAGGCCTTTTGCCGACACGGTAGATTTCTCGTTCAAACTTCCGACAGGCGATGCACGGCGCGTGAAGCGAACTCTGTCGAAGTTGCGCGCCAACCCGTCTGTCTACTTTGCCGGGGAGGGCTTGGAGGAATTCGGGACCATCGTGTTCGGCTTCTTCCAGGATTTCAGCATTCCGCTCAATCACAGCGGAACATCATTCGCAACTCTTGAAATTGAAGGTTTGATCTGATGGCAGCACCAGCAGGAATAACGCCCCCACCCACGCCGCCTTCATTGGCTGATCCGGCCAACTTCGCGCAACTAGCCGCCGCTTTCGTTGCATGGCAAGCCAACTTTGTGAACAACGAATGGGAAAACCTTGATCCCTCAGTATTCTTTGCCGTCCAAAGTGCGCCAGACGCGCTGGAGGCAGGCAACCTGATGCCAGTCGGCGCGTTTGGCATCGGCATTCCGCTGGATTCGGGCAACATCAACAACCGCACCACCTATGGTAACTATTTCGGCTATGGTGGAGCGCATGTGAGCGCGACCGCAGGCACCAACCCGTTCCCCAACCTGAACGGTCCTTTCACACTGTCGGTCGAGAACCACGGCCTCGGCGGCGCAAGCGAGTACATCGTCCAGCGCGCCACCAGCCTAAACCCTGCAGCACCGCAGACAGTGACGCGCCTCAAGACAACAGACGCCGCAGGGTGGAGTGATTGGCTGGGACCGGGCGTGATCTCGAAGGCCACTATCTCTGCCGCGACAACGGTGATTGGCGTCTCTTTACCGTCGGGATTTCGGCGTCATCTTATCGACCTAACCGGCCTGTTCCCGACCACAAACAACTCATCATTGGCGCTGCGCACTAGTTCCGACGGTGGATCAAACATGGATCAGGGTGCCAGCGACTACAGTTGGATCAGATTTGGCATGTCTGACGGAACGTTCTCTCCTGGACAGGACCCCGCTGACAATGAATTTGAGTTCTCTTTCGGCGTCGGGCAGGCGGATCAGTCCAAGTGGACCGGCTATGTCGAGGTTTGGGACGCAGCGGATTCAAGTTTGCGCACAACTTTTCGGACGTGGGGTGTGCACCGGAATATCGCGAACCTGCTGGTTCAGCATTTTCACTCTGGCAGGCGGGAAGCGACACAAGCCGACAACTATCTCGAAATCTACTTTGCCGGGGACACCATTGGCGGCGGTGAAGTGACAGTAACGGGGATTGTGTGATGCAGAAGATCATCGATGGGAAAGCGATCCCGCTGACACCGGCTGAAATCACCGCAAAGCAGGCTGAGATAGCCGCGTATGACGGTCGGATTAAAAAACGTAAGCGGGCCGAAATGGAGCGCGAGGCATTCGCTCTGGCCGCCGCACAGGCGGGGTTCGTCACGTTTCAGGAGGCGACAGACTGGAGCAACGGCAACGCCATGCCTGCCGCGATCCAGACCATGTACAATGGCCTTGACGCGTCTGAGCAGGGACAGGCCTATTTCGACATCATGGCGCGCAGGATGATCCGGCGTAACAGCAGGTGGATGCCGGGTGCTGCACAGGCCTTCGGAACCGATGACGCGGGGATTGATGCCCTGTTTGGTATCACGTGACAGAGGGCGGCGCAGCGATGATCAGCCTCTACACGTATCGTGCTCACGTCGTTGATGTTTATGACGCGGACACAATCACAGTCGATATCGACCTGGGCCTCGAAACATGGGTGCGTGGCGTCAAGGTCCGCCTCTACGGGATCAACGCGCCAGAGGTCCGCGGCCCTGAGCGTCCGGAAGGCCTCCAGTCTCGCGATTGGCTGAGCGAGCGCATCCTTGGCAAGGATATCATCCTTCGCACTTACAGGGACAAGAAGGGCAAATATGGCCGCTGGCTGGGCACCGTGTTCAGTCACGAAAACGAGCGCGTCAGTCTGAATGACCAGATGGTCAACCTCGGGCTGGCCGAAGCGGCTTCATACTAAGGGGCAGGGCGGCATGACCAAACAGCAGATCGGCAAACTGAGTGCCCGCGTCGGCGAGCAGATCGACTACTGGCGGAAGATTGTCAGCGCGCTGATCTTGTTCGGCACCGTTATAACGGCGCTGTGGGTGCAGTTCGTTGGTGACGGCGTGCGGGAAGTTGCTCAGGACTTTCTTGGCATAACCGAAATCTCGGTCAGGCTGGATGAGCTGGAGCGCAATGTCCCTCCGCCATCGGTGGTCGAATGGAACGAAGCCATGGCGCGCCAGCGGGGAACATGCACAGCAGATCGGTGCGTCTATACCCTGAACGGCGCACGGACACGCTACGGCGAAACATGCGGCATGCCGACCATTACACCGTTTCTGCGCAACGCGACGGATGGCCGGTCCATGCCGATCCTCTTTGATGAGGAAAACATGTCGGAGGTGGAGCTGACGCGCACCCCGATTGACTTCGATGTTCACCTGAGAATCCCGCGCCACCGCGCCGAAGGTGACTATAGTTGGGCCGCGAAGCTGGTCTATCCGAAATGTCCCGGCCGCGGGGAGCCTATCCCACGCTGGACACCTTGGTTTCCACTGCGCGTGACAGTTCCAAGCACCCGATAGCCACACCACACAACCCAGCCCTTTGCCCCGCCTGCGGGGTCTTTTGCAATGGAGATTGCCCATGAGATATCTCGACGAAATCGCGATCCACTGCGCAGCCACACGGCCCGAATGGATGCAGGGCAAGCCGACTGCAGACAAGGTTGCGGAGATCACGAGGTGGCATAAGGCGCGCGGCTGGTCTGGCAATGGCTACCATTACGTAATCGACCGCGACGGAACGATCATGGCTGCGAGGCCCGTTGAGCGGACAGGAGCCCATATCAAAGGACACAACAGGGGAAAAATCGCAATCTGCCTGATCGGCGGCCACGGATCGAGCGCGGACGATGATTTCAGTGACAACTTCACCATCGCGCAAGACAAGGCGCTGTGGTCGTTCATTGGCGATCTGAAACGTCAGCACCCCACGATCACCGAGGTAACGGGCCACAACCAGTATGCGGCCAAGGCCTGTCCCGGTTTTAATGTACCGATCTGGCTCCGCAGCCATGCACCCAAGCCCAAGAATCGCCCCTTCGGCGGTCTGATCAAGTTCTTCCGCAACATCTTTGGATGAAAGGACATCCCATGAAACTTGTACTACCCGCCGTTCTGGCGGTTCTTTTCGTGTCCGCGTGTGACTGGTCGGAAGATCGCCAGCAAGCTGCGGCTGACTTCCTTGTTGGCGAAATCCAAGCAGCCAATGCCGAGGGCTTCGATCCGATCAACTTCGACGATGACGAACTGGCGATGCTGGCGCGCGGGTGCCGGTTCGTTGACGTGTTCTACCCCGAGTATGCCGCTGACGCTGCGAAGGTATGCCAAGTGGTGCAGGAGGCTGCGAAATGAACCCGGCAAAATATGCAAAAGCAATTGTTGCCTTCGCTGGCGGTGCAATCGCATGGGTAACCCAGAATGTTCAGGTGACTGATGGGGGTATCTTTATCCCGTTGTCACCAGAGGCTGCAGGAACTGCCGCTGCGGTTGCTGGGTTGGTGTACGCAGTCTGGCGCATCCCGAACCAGCCCGAGACCGACCCGAAACCATGATCCGCGCCACGCTCATACTGCTGTTGCTGGCCTTCCCAGCCCATGCGCAGCAATCCTGCGGGCTGCGGGATCATGTCATTACCAAGCTGCAGGACAACTACGGTGAAGAACTGGCGTTCGGTGGGCTGTAGAAGTCCCGCAACGGACAATCGGTCATGGAAGTCTGGACCTCGCGTGAAACCGGTTCTTACACGATTCTGATCACCCACCCGAACGGCAAAAGCTGCGTCGTGGCGGTCGGCACTGATTTCTTCCAAGTAATTCCTCGGAACACGCCCAAAGGCGATCCGATGTAATCCCCGCGCCGGGTAGGCGCATCAATCCAAAACCACTGAAGGAGATCGGACATGGCCAATGCCATTTACCCGAATTACAAGCAGGCCTTGCTGAGCGGCGGGGCCAATACCGACATGATTGGCGGCAATGTGAAGGCCGTTCTCGTCGATCTGGCCGACTATACCTATTCGGCTGCCCATGAGTTTCTGACCGACTTGCCTGCGGCTGCGCGTGTCGAGACCTCGGCAAACCTGACCGGCAAAACCGCAACGGACGGAACCTTTGATTCCGATAACGTCGCATGGGTAGGCGCCACAGGCGACGAAAGCGAAGCGGTCATTCTCTACATCGATACGGGTGTTGAGGCGACCTCACGCTTGGTTCTGTTCCTGGACACCAACCAGACCGGGTTCCCGATCACGCCGAACACGGGCGACATCAACTACACCGTCGATGCGGCGGGCTGGTTCACCATCTAAGCCCGACCGCACCACCCCCCCCTCAAATCACCGGAGGCAGTCATGCCTAAGAAGATCACGAACTTTGAGCTTCGCGATGCGGAGAAAGGACGGGTCGTTCGCCTGGGCGACAACGCAATGTTGCACAAGGACGGCGCTTATTATGCGTCCAATGATGACGGCGAATGGAAGCGGCTCTATGTCGTCGATCTGGACTCCGATGACGATGATCCGGTTGTTGATCCCGACACGGACACCACGCCTCAGCCGGACCCCGATCCTGCGCCGCAGCCTGATCCTGATCCGGCACCTCAACCCGACCCAGACCCAGCCCCGACGCCACCTGCGCCGACGCCTACACCAACCCCCACGGCGGATGTGACCAACGCCGCAGAGCTTGCACAGGCGGTCAAGACGCCGGGCACCTATCGCCTTGCGCCGGGTGACTACGGCGTGCTGTCGATCCCGACAGACGGCGTGGCGCTTGTGGCTGCTGATCCGGCTCAAAAGCCCAAGTTCTCGGGCCTGTCGATCTCCGGTCGGGATGGCATCGCTCTGGACGGTCTTCATTTCAAGTATGATTACGTGGCCGGGAAGAAAGAAAGCGCAACCCCGTGCAACGTGCTGAACAGCCGCAATGTCGTGATCAGAGATTGCTTGTTTGAAGGCGATGTTGACAGCAACAGCACCGGCACCGGGCGTGGCCTAAAGGCGGACGGATGCACCAACTTCGTGCTTGTCGATTGCGAATTCCATACATGGTGGAAAGGCTTCAGCATCGGCAACAGCTCCGGCATTCGGGTTTTGCGCAACGATGTCCATTCTATTCGCTCTGACGGCATGAACTTCGGTCGGATCGACGGCGGTGTTGTAGATGGCAACTATCTGCATGACTTCGGTGGGTTGTTCGGTTCCGGTGACCACCGCGACATGATCCAGATTCAGCGCTCATCACAGTTGGGCTGCATTGATCTGCACATCATCAACAACCTACTGGATCAGAACCAGGGTAGCTATACGCAGGGCATCTGGTTTGGTCTGGACAAGGGTGACGGCAACGATCCGTCGCACGCGCATCAGGGGCTGGTGATCAGCGACAACACCATCCTGAACAGCCACACCAACTGCATCGCCGGTGATCATTTGTCGAATGCCGAGATCGACCGCAACATTCTGGTGCCGATCCCGCGTGTCGCGAACAAGGCGGGCGCTGAGACACCGCGCATCCGCATCACTGGTCAGGCGACCATGACCGGCAACCAAGCACCCGGCATCAGCCTCAACGGCGCAACCCCAGCCGGAAACACGCAAGTGATGTTTGATGAGGTCGCACAGCGCGCCGCAGCGCAGGCCGATCCACGCTTTGCCCATTTTTTCGGAGGCTGATCATGTCGCTTTCTCTATTTCCTGAGGCCTTCCAGAAGGCGGGCCGCACTTCGGTTGACGCTGCAACTGCCTTGCGCGCGCTGCGCGACAGCACTGGCGACATGAGCTTTTCATTGATTGATCGGGCACAAGGTGCGCTTGGGAATGCAAAGGTCGCTACGGCCCAAGCCCTGACTGAGGGCAATAAGCAGCCAACGAATGCCGAGGCGCAGATGGCTGCGCAGGGCCTCAACCTGACCATGGCAGAGTTCTTCACGAAGGCGAGCACGATCACGGCGATGGCGGATGCATTTCATCAGGCTGCGATTACGGCCATTCATGCGATGCCTGTCGATCAGTTGATTGATCTGGCGCTGCGCGGTCCCGCCGGTCTGCAATATGAAATGCTGCACTACCCTGAGGTCATGCCGTCAGCCATCGCTGACACGCTGCGCCAAAGTCCAGAGCTGGCGAACCTGATCACCGAATTCGAATCTATCGGAGCCTGATATGGGCGCGCCTATTCAGGTCGTCGAGGTCCTGAATACCACGGCCAACGCATCGACCTACAACAGCACCACGGACATTGTTGTTGGCAGCACCGCCGACAGGGCTGTTGCGCTTGCGATCATGGCATCGTCGGGCAGCACCGGGGCCGCGATCACGTTCACTGCGACCCTTGGTGGCGTGGATATGCCCATCAAGGTGTCACCGTCCGCGAATGGTCGAGACTGGTGCGGCATTGCGGTCCTGAAGAACCCGGCATCCGGTGCGTCTGCGGTACAGGTTCAGTTCAGCCACCTGATGCGGTCCTGCATCATCGTGGCGTTGGAGTTTGATGACGTCGATCAGGTCACACCAACCGGCGCGTCAAGTTCTGGGGTGGGCGGTGGAACAGTTGGAAACAGCGTCACCCCCAACCTGACCAGCACCATCGCGGATTCGGTTGGCCTGTATGTCGGATCGCAGCCCGGTGACGGCACACCGATCACCACATCCGGGGCGACAGAGATCTATGAGGGCCGGGTCAACGGCGGATCAACCAGTTCGTCGGACATCTGCGGCGGCGTAGCATGGGAAACCATGTCCACGGTCGGCGCGAACGACTGTACTTTCACCTTCAACCGCAGTGATCGCGTCAACCGCGCCGCCATCGAGATCATCTTCAATGCGGGTGGTGGTGGCGGTGCCCAGACGATTACCGGCTCGGACCACGTTGACGCGGATACCATTGGCTCCGGAACCATTGCCGCGGGCGCTGTGTCGATCACAGGCAGCCTGTTAAGCGATGCGGACACGACAGGCGCGGGGACAGCCTCGTCCGGGCCAGTCACGCTAACAGGTGCCCTGCACGTTGATCCGGACAGCTTCTTTGGCGGCGTTCTGGATGCCGGTGCTGTCACTATTGGCGGTCAGGCCCACACGGACCCGGACACAATTGGCAGCGGGGCGGCATCGCAAGGCGGAGCACCTAGCCAAGGCATCACCGGCTCAGGTCATTCTGATCCCGATACGATTGGCTCTGGCGCGATCGATGTTGGCCCGGTGGTTATTGTTGGGACGCTGCACAGCGATCCGGATACAATCGGCTCTGGTGTGGCAGTTCCAGGCGCGGTGACGCTCACGGGTACGGCCTACGCTGATCCCGATCAGATCGGATCAGGAATTGTCAGTCAGGGCGGACCACCACCGCAGAACCTCGGCGGCACCGCGTTCTCTGATCCGGATACTTTCGGGGCAGGGGCCTTTCAGACCGGGCCCGTGACTATCGGAGGCGGGCATTTCGTCGATCTGGACACGTTTGGCTCAGGCCTGATTGCGGTTGGCAGCATCCAGATTACCGGTCTGCGCTTTGATGATCCTGACAGCTTTGGTGGCGGAATACTGCAGACCGGGCCAGTTGTCATTGCTGGCAGCCTGCATCTGGACGCGGATGTGTTTGGCTCAGGCGTGGTGCAGGACGCGGCCTTTGTTCTGGTCACGCCAGATGAGCGCGTCTTCAAGATCACCGCTGAGAGCCGCGTTCTGAAAATCCCTGCCGAAGATCGAACACTGAGAGTTGCCTGATGAATAGATTAATCAAAGACCCAGCCTCAAAGCTGGACTATGTTTTCGACTGGACTGAATACCTGGCAACGGACGGGGATACGATTGCATCCTACGTCGTCACAGTGACCACCGGCCTGACCAAGGATTCTGACAGCGGAACAGGCGGCGTGGTTACTGTCTGGGTGTCAGGTGGCAGTGCTGAGGTAGAGTACATCATCGACTGCACCATCACCACAGCCGCAGGCCGCATAGTCAGCCGGAAGATCAGGTTGCTTATTCAGGATCGATGATACCCCGGCGTCGGGGGTCTCAGGCGCGTATTCCCAAACAGAGAAAGGGCTTCCAGCCTAGTTTCAATATCTCGAACAGGTGCCCGCTGGTACTTGTTTCTGTCCCTACGACTTAGCCCGTCAGCTTCGCGCTGGCGGGCTTTTTTTGTGATCGCGAATCTTCTCTGGACTTTGAAGGTAATTGAATTGCAATCTATTCTTAATTTTTGCGGCGCATATTGGTTACAGGCAGGTTGTATGTGGTTTTTCGTCAAGGCGACGGTATGGGTACTTGCCCGCATAATTGGTGTACTAGGTTTGTTGGGTTTGATTGCCGGAATCATCGATGACGTTCCTGGTATCAAAGAGACCAAAATCGGCGGTCGGACGCTCACGTTATTGTCCGATGTTTTCACTCGGGGATTGGATATACTATATCACTATCCCATCGGGGTTCTGCTTTGTGTGATCGTTACCTGCATCTTGAGGTTGGTTGTCATTTACCCCCACAGCAAAAAGGCAAAGGAGCAGATTCAGAACAAACGAAGAAAAAAGCGGTCGTCTCTGGGACGCTCGCCTGATAGAAAAAAGAAACCGAGGCGAAAAAAATGACGGAAATGTACACGATATTTGGGATCGCCCTGCTGGTTATGGTGGGGTACACCTATTTCGCTGTTCAACTGTCTCGCACGTTCCAGCCCCTTCGCGTGAAGGTGGCCGAGAACATAGAAGAGCTGTTGGCTGATGATACAATCCCTGAATTTGTTCGTACCGAGTTGGATCGGCTTGGAAACAGTCTGCTTAGCCGCGCTGCTGCCTGGTTGATCGTTGTCGTCTATCCTGTTGGTGTTTTCTACGCGCTTACAGGCAGGAAATTTGATCCGGGTCAAATTCGCGCGCATCCACGTCACCGTGATATCGCGCGTGTGTACTCAGAGGGAATTTTATGCATGCTTGCAAACAGCCCTCTTTGCATGGTCTTTTTCGTAATTGAGGCGATTGTCCTCATGGTGTTGCGTTTGCCGATCGGTCGCTCAGCGCGCCGGGCTCTTCATCTTGTGTTTTCGATAAACCCTCCGGAGGCCCATGATCAAAATGGAGCGCCTGCCTGATATTGAAAGAGTGTTGTGAGAGGCCCGACCCGTGTGGTCGGGCTTTTTTTGTTTTTACGACCGCCAATTCTGCGGATAGTATGGCCTGCAGTTTCCTCGCATATTATCGGCTGTAACCCTATCCTCTGGGCAATCGTGGGCAACGATAGACAGCGCCTGCGGCAGTTCCGTGTCCTCGCCCACGATCTCCACAAACCGTTCTTTGCTGTATCGACCGAACCTACCGCAGTAGTCGCACTGGATTTCTACAGTCGGTAAGGGGAAGTCTTTGGCGCGCATTTTCTGCTTTTTAGGTTCAGGGAACTAAGGGTCACTTCGTTATTTTCTCGTAACCCATTGAAAAGATTGGTGGGTGATAAGAGATTTGAACTCCTGACATCTTCGATGTGAACGAAGCGCTCTACCACTGAGCTAATCACCCGTAGAGGCGGCTATTACAGCCTGTTTTGATCCCGTGCAAGAGGAACTATCAGCCGACAGAGTCAGGCATAGGACAGATAGCCCCGGGATGGGGTCCCGGGGCCTTGTTTTTAGAGTCCGGGAAGCTTGTCGAATACTCCTCGACGACCAAAGGTCGTGGCGCGCTCGTTGCCGAAGGTGAAGCGGACTCCGACGCCGACATATGCTTCGTTTGTGCTGCCCGAGATGATGGGAGACGAGATATGGGCCACGCCGATTTCACCATAGACCTGCGCATAGTCGGTCGCGGCGTAATTTGCGCCGACAGCATACAGATCGTAATCGAGAATACCGAGAACGTTATCGACCAGATCATAGCTGGCCTTCAACTCCCACCGGTCGGCCAGATCTGCGCTGATTGAAATCCCAAAGAGGGTTCCGTCGATGTCCGAGAAATCAGACAGTTCTTGGCGACCCAGATAGGCCTCGAAATCTGCCTCGCCAACATCAAAACCTGCTTCAACGCCGTAGAAGTCGAAATCGGTGCCGTCTAGCTCTTCCTCACCGTAAAACGCCCCGAAGGACGCGTTCTGGCTGCTGTGAAGATTGCCATGCAAGGTCCAGCTGGTTGCCGTATCGTCCGGATTGTCGAAGCGATATCCGCCCAGATCCAACTGAGTGCTGAACATGCGGGTGAAAGCAACTTCGGCCGACCCGTTCAGGTTGAACACATCCCCCAAATCACTGTCGGTGAATGTCGAATAACCCAAGTCGATATATGCGCCGGCCAGTTCAACCGCCTGCGCCTGGCTGGAAATGGAAATTGCGGTTACTGCGCTGGCAATAAACAGTTTTTTCACGTGTCTGCTCCGTGTGTTTTTTGATTATGCTAGGGTCGAAATGAGACCTCATGAGCCCGGCCAGCCCTATGCCCAAATGGGGGGAATGTGTATTTGATTGGGGCAAAAAGAACCGGCTGTTGCTGCCGTAACACATTCTTGGGTTGCGCTTTCGGGTGCGTACGCCCGCATGTCTGGAAAAACAAAGAGAAGGCGGGGAATTTGAAACCCGCCCGGTGTCTTGTCAAACTCGGCGGAAATTCAAAATTCCAGTTTTGAGAGAAAATTTGAAAACGCCGCTTGACGCTGCCCGACCGTGGCCATAATACACCCCAACGTTCAGCAATGAACGGGCAGTGGGCGGTTGTAGCTCAGTTGGTTAGAGTACCGGCCTGTCACGCCGGGGGTCGCGGGTTCGAGCCCCGTCAACCGCGCCATCACTGCCAGCCTTTGATCCGGGCAAACGGATCGCACAGAGACCCTAAATGCGCGGTTGTAGCTCAGTTGGTTAGAGTACCGGCCTGTCACGCCGGGGGTCGCGGGTTCGAGCCCCGTCAACCGCGCCATTTTCCCCTGATGATCAAAATTGGCATTGGTGCAAAGGCATTGCAGGGCCAGTTCCGGTCTGGCATGACCGACGCGACAGGACCAACCCGAGAGAGCCCCCGTGACCAGTCTGAACCGGATCGTAATGGCACGCCGCAGCCGGGACTGGATTCGGAAACTGGACCCGCCATCTCTGAATGCGTTTGAAATCTCTGGATCTTGGGGTAAGCAGTTTGCCTTTAAGACCTATACGCGAGCCTGGCGACGGCAACACGACATCTGTCTGGGCCCACTAACGGATGAACAGGGCACGGTTCGAGCATTCGACCTGATCCTGGCCAATCAGGTTTGGGAACATTTGGATCGCCCCTATGAAGCGACATTGAACGTGTCCGAGATGTTGCGACCCGGCGGGTATTTTTGGCTGGCGGTGCCGTTCTTTATTCCGTTCCATGCGGCACCCAACGATTGTTCCCGGTGGTCCGCGCGCGGGTTGGTTAACCTTCTGACCGAATGCGGGTTCGATCCGGCGGGCATACGGGCGGAACAATGGGGCAATCGTCAGGCAGCCCTGCGCAATCTCGAGTTGGACTGGCCACCAAGCTACGATCCAGAAAGGGACGATCTGACAAACGATCCTGACTTTCCGATTTGTGCATGGGCATTGGCCCGGAAATCGGTCGAATAAGCGGAGGGTGGTGGAAAATCCGCCTGTTCCACATTTGTTCTAACTTTTCGGTTGGAGACTCAGCGCCGCTCGCCTATTTCTGAAGAACGTTTGAGTTGGGGGCCAGAATGGCTGAGCTGAAGAATATCGAGGTGCGCGGCGCGCGCGAACATAACCTCAAGGGCATTGATGTCGACATTCCACGTGACCAGCTGGTGGTGATCACCGGATTGTCGGGCTCGGGCAAGTCCTCGCTGGCGTTTGACACGATCTATGCCGAGGGGCAGCGCCGCTATGTCGAGAGTTTATCGGCCTATGCCCGTCAGTTCCTTGATATGATGGAAAAGCCCGATGTGGATCACATCAGCGGGCTAAGCCCGGCGATCTCGATCGAACAGAAGACGACCTCGAAAAACCCGCGTTCGACCGTAGGGACCGTGACCGAGATTTACGACTATCTGCGCCTGCTTTTTGCCCGCGCCGGTACGCCTTACAGCCCAGCCACCGGACAGCCTATTGAAGCGCAGCAGGTGCAGGATATGGTCGACCGGATTATGACGATGGAGGAGGGGACGCGGGGTTACCTGCTGGCTCCGATCGTGCGCGACCGCAAGGGCGAATATAAGAAAGAGTTTCTGGAACTGCGCAAGCAGGGTTTCCAGAGGGTCAAAGTAGACGGTGCGTTTTACGAACTGGACGAACCGCCGACGCTGGACAAGAAGTTCCGGCATGACATCGACGTGGTCGTCGATCGGCTCGTGGTCCGCGAGGGGATGGAAACCCGGCTGGCCGACAGCCTGCGCACGGCTTTGGATCTGGCGGATGGGATCGCCATTCTGGAAACGGCGCCGAGGGAAGGCGACCCCGAGCGGATCACCTTCAGTGAGAATTTTGCCTGTCCGGTCAGTGGGTTCACCATCCCTGAGATCGAGCCGCGCCTGTTCTCGTTCAACGCACCTTTCGGGGCCTGCCCGGATTGTGACGGTCTGGGGGTTGAACTGTTCTTTGACGAACGGCTGGTCGTGCCAGATCAGACGCTGAAGCTGTACGACGGCGCTTTGGCACCGTGGCGCAAAGGAAAATCTCCGTATTTCCTGCAAACCATCGAAGCCATCGCGCGGCACTATGAGTTCGACAAGAACACACCATGGAAGGATCTGCCCAAGAAGGTGCAGCAGGTGTTCTTGCGCGGTTCGGGTGATGAAGAAATTCAGTTCCGCTATGACGAAGGCGGGCGGGTCTATCAGGTCACCCGTACCTTTGAAGGGGTCATCCCCAACATGGAGCGCCGCTATCGTGAGACCGATAGCGCCTGGATTCGGGAAGAGTTCGAACGTTACCAAAACAACCGCCCTTGCGGCACCTGCGAAGGATTCCGCCTGCGGGCTGAGGCTCTGGCCGTCAAGATTGCCGGTCTGCACGTCGGGCAGGTGGTTCAGATGTCGATTCGAGAGGCTCTGGCCTGGGTCGAGGATGCTCCGAAGCATCTGAGCGTTCAGAAAAACGAAATCGCACGAGCAATCCTCAAGGAAATCCGGGAGCGGCTTGGATTCCTGAATAACGTTGGATTGGAATATCTTACGCTGTCACGTTCAAGTGGCACCCTCTCTGGTGGAGAAAGCCAGCGTATTCGTCTGGCCAGCCAGATTGGCTCGGGTTTGACTGGTGTGCTTTATGTGCTGGATGAACCGTCGATCGGATTGCATCAACGCGACAATGACCGTCTGTTGGGCACGCTGAAAAATCTGCGTGATCAGGGAAATACCGTGATCGTTGTGGAGCATGACGAAGAAGCCATACGCGAGGCGGATTATGTGTTCGACATTGGCCCGGGGGCGGGTGTGCATGGCGGGCAAGTGGTCAGCCACGGTACGCCGGACCATATTGCAGACGACGCGGCGTCGATCACCGGCCAATACCTGTCTGGTACGCGGGAAATTGCTGTGCCGACCGAACGCCGGGCAGGCAACAAGAAAAAAGTCACCGTTGTTAAGGCGACGGGCAATAACCTCAAAAACGTCACCGCGCAGTTCCCGCTTGGCAAGTTTGTCTGTGTGACCGGTGTTTCGGGGGGCGGGAAATCCACCCTCACCATCGAAACTCTGTTCAAGACAGCCTCGATGCGTCTGAACGGTGCCCGACAGACGCCTGCGCCCTGTGAGACGATCAAGGGGTTGGAGCATCTGGACAAGGTCATCGATATTGACCAGAGACCGATCGGGCGAACTCCGCGTTCAAATCCAGCGACTTACACTGGGGCCTTCACCCCAATCCGCGATTGGTTTGCGGGCCTCCCCGAAGCCAAGGCGCGCGGCTACAAGCCCGGTCGGTTCAGCTTCAATGTCAAAGGCGGCCGGTGCGAGGCGTGTCAGGGTGACGGTGTCATCAAGATCGAGATGCATTTTCTGCCAGACGTTTATGTGACCTGCGAGACCTGCAAGGGTGCGCGGTATAATCGTGAGACGTTGGAGATCAAGTTTAAGGGCAAATCCATCGCAGATGTGCTTGATATGACGGTGGAAGACGCACAGGACTTCTTCAAGGCTGTGCCGTCGATCCGTGACAAGATGGATGCGCTGGCCCGCGTTGGACTGGGCTATATCAAAGTCGGCCAGCAGGCGACAACCCTGTCAGGCGGTGAGGCGCAGCGGGTGAAACTGTCGAAAGAGTTGTCGAAACGGTCCACCGGGCGCACATTGTATATTCTGGACGAACCTACGACAGGTCTGCATTTCGAAGACGTGCGCAAACTGTTGGAAGTGCTGCATGAACTGGTTGACCAGGGCAATACCGTTGTCGTGATCGAGCACAATCTGGACGTGGTCAAAACCGCCGACTGGATCATCGATATCGGTCCGGAAGGCGGCGATGGTGGCGGTCAGATCGTGGCCGAGGGCACGCCCGAGCAAGTGGCTGCCTGTGAACGCAGCCACACAGGCCGTTACCTCAAGCCGATGTTTGATTCCAAACGGGTCGCTGCCGAATAGGTGTGATCAATACAAAATGTCAGCGACGGCACCGATCAGGTTCAGAACTTTCCGGGTTTCGGGATCGATGCGATAGACGTAATCCCCGGCTCGGACATAATCTCCGCCCCGGCGCAATCCATAGCGGTAGGGGTCATTGATCCAGACGTAATCATCCGAGATGCGGTCGCCGACGCGATAGCGATTTTTCACCTGACCGGGGGGCACGCAGGGCACCGCTTTCTTGGCCAGACCGGGCGGGCAATGACCTGCCTTCGCCCCGGTCCTGACCCCATAATCGGGTGAGACCCGCTCAACCTGAACCTTGTTCTTGTTTTTTCCTTTGCCATTTCCGTTTCCGGCCCATGCGGCAATAGGAGCGGCAGCAAAAACGGCAATCGCGGTCAGGCAGGTCAGGGTTTTCATTCACTCAGTCTCCAAAACAGGTAATCTATCAATCGCACATTTCACCCTGATCAGATAGGGGGAGCTCCTTGCGATTTTGAGGCCTGTGCGAACTTCCGCCGCTGGACCTTATGATCTGCGGCGCGTTTCGAACCTTGGAAGCATGGCACTGAAGTCGCGACCCAAGCCGTCTTCGTGCTCAACGAACTGCTCATACAATACGGTCGCGGCGTGGCCCATCGGCGTATCGGCATCGGCGCTGTCGGCGGCTTGCTGGCTAAGGCGCAGGTCTTTCAGCATCAACTCGGCCGCGAAACCCGGTTGATAGCAGTTATCCGCAGGGCTCTGAGGGCCGACACCCGGTGCGGGACAATAGGCATTCATTGTCCAGCTATAACCAGACGACGTGCTGACGACATCGAACATCTTCTGCCGGTCTAGGCCCAGTTTGTCGGCCAGCGCAAAAGCTTCGCATGTGGCAATCATGGTCACGCCGAGGATCATATTGTTGCAGATCTTCGCCGCCTGACCAGAACCGGCCTCGCCACAATGCACCGCTTTCTGACCCATGATTTCAAACAACGGGGCGGCCTTTGCAAAGGCGGCTTCTGATCCACCGGCCATAAAGGTCAGGGTCCCGGCAGCCGCGCCACCAATACCGCCCGAAACCGGGGCGTCAACCGCCAGCAAACCCGCATCCACAGCTTGTTTTGCCACTTCGCGAGCGCTGTCCACGTCAACCGTTGAACAATCGACCAGTACCGCACCGGCTGACATGGCCGGAATGATCTCATCAGCGACGGCGCGCAGGATTTGACCATTGGGAAGCATGGTGATGGCAACATCAGCACCGGCTGCCGCCTCGGCACCGGACGGGGCCAGTGTCACCCCGTCGACTGACACGTCGGCCATATCGAAACCTGTAACGGTATGCCCGGCTTTGGCGAGATTGGCGGCCATGGGCGCGCCCATGTTTCCCAAGCCGATGAAGGCGATCTTCATCCCTAGTCCTCCTCAAATTTCAAAGTGTTTTGCCCCAGTGGTCTCAGCATGTTCGACACGGCAACACCGGGAACGTTCAAATCGGCAAACTGCCATTTCGGATTGCGGTCTTTCTCGATGATCTGGGCGCGAATGCCTTCCAGAAAATCCCCGTGCTCCATCGCGCGATAGGTAAAGCGATATTCAAGCTCCAACGCCTTGCGTTGGGTCAGCGAAGGGCCCTTAAGCCGATGGATGATCTCGATCGCGCAAGCCATTGATATCGGGCAATTCCGTTCGATCCTGGTCAACGTTTGCGCGGCGAATTCGCTCGTGTCGCTGCGCAGTTGGTTAAGAATGTCCCCCAAGGTTTCGCCGTCAAACAGGTGGTCGATCTGCCCCTGTATCTGTTCCAGCTGACTTTCCGGCGGTGTGATGGCGTGACGCCCAATCACATCGGCATCGCCCGAGGCTTCCAACTGTTCGATCAGCGACGGCCAGATGTCTTGTGGAATGAAATGATCTGCAAAACCGGCATAAATCGCGTCTGCGCCGTTCATGCGATGCCCGGTTGTGCCAAGATATTCACCCAGACGTCCGGGGGCCAGAGCCAGCATCAAAGACCCGCCAACATCCGGGACCAGCCCGATGCCGCATTCCGGCATGGCGATTTGCGAGGTTTCGCCAACGATCCGATGGCTGCCATGACAGCCGATACCGACACCGCCGCCCATGGTGAATCCCTGCAGGAAACTGATGACCGGCTTTGGATACTCAAAGATCAGGGCGTTCAGAAGATATTCATCCCGCCAGAAGGTTTGCCCGTAGGCAAAATCGCCCTTGATCCCGGTATCATAAAGCTCGGCAATGTCTCCGCCGGCGCAGAACGCCTTTTCCCCCTCGGCATCCAGAATAATCAGGTCGACGGCATCATCCTCGCGCCAGTTCCGCAGCGCAGTGTCTATCGCCATGCACATCTCATAGCTTAGTGCGTTCAGGGCGCGGAGGCGTGTCAGCGTGATGCGTCCGGCGCGGCCAGTGGTTCGGATGTCGATGTCTGGCATTGGGTCCTCAGCGGTTGGTCAGCATCTGACGCGCGACGATGACTCGCATGATTTCGTTCGTGCCTTCCAATATCTGATGCACCCGCAGATCGCGCACAAGTTTTTCGATCCCGTAATCGGCCAGATAGCCATAACCGCCATGCAATTGCAGACATTGGTCCACGACCTTCGACCCGGTCTCGGTCACGAATTTCTTGGCCATGGCGCAGAATTTTGTGGCGTCCGGCGCCCCTTGATCCAGCTTCCAAGCCGCCTGACGCAGGAAGGTGCGCGCGGCCTGCAGTTCGATCTCCATATCTGCAAGACGGAACTGCAGGGCCTGAAACTGGTCGATCGATTGGCCGAATGCCTTGCGTTCCGACATGTATTGTAAAGTCATGTCCAACCCATTTTGCGCCGCACCCAGAGAACACGAGGCGATGTTGAGACGCCCGCCATCCAGACCCATCATGGCGTATTTAAAGCCGTCGCCTTCCTGGCCGACCAGATTGCCGGACGGGATTTTGCAATCATCAAATTGCACCTGAGCCGTCGGTTGGCTTTTCCAACCCATTTTCTGCTCCAGCGCGCCAAAGCTGAGACCCGGCGTTCCGTCTTCCACATATACGGTCGAGATCCCTTTGGGCCCGTCCGCACCGGTGCGGACCATGCAGACATAGGCGTCGGAATATCCGCCGCCCGAGATAAACGCCTTGGTTCCGTTCAGCGTATACCCCTCGTTTGAACGCTCGGCCCGTGTCTTCAACGCCGCCGCGTCCGAGCCTGAACCCGGTTCGGTCAAACAATAGCTGAGCACGGTCTTCAGGCTCAGCACATCGGGCATGATCCGGGCTTTCAGCTCTTCACTTGCGAAGCTGTCCAGCATCTTGGCGCACATATTGTGGATCGACAGGAATGCCGCGACCGAGGGGCAGGCCATTGAAAGTGCTTCGAATACAAGGGTTGCGTCCAGGCGCGACAGATTTGATCCGCCGCTGTCTTCGGAGACGTAGAGCGCACCAAAACCCAGCTCGCCCACTTGCGGCCACAGCTCTTTCGGGATTGTACCATCGGTTTCCCATTGGCGCGCATGGGGGGCGATATGATCCTGCCCAAAGGCATAGGCCATGTCGAAAATGGCTGTCTGTTCCTCGGTCAGCGCGAAATCCATGGCGGTGTGTCCCTTGTGGTCTGAAGAATTGAACAAGCGTTTTATTCTTCAATCCTTACAGAATTTTTTCAGGCGCGGCAAACCTTGGACTCGGGCGGAAACCGAGGCTAGAGATCGGCGTGGAATTCTTCGATCAGGTGTCTGACAACAGCCATCCCGGGATCCTGACCGCGTGCGACGGCTTCGGCGTGGACGCGGCGTTGACGCGTGGCCGAGGTTCCGCCCTCGGCGATTTGGCGCAGGCGGGCCAGTTCGGTCATGGTGCCCAGCGCTTCGGTATCTTCAGCCAGCATTCCCATCAACTCGCCAATCAGTTCGGGCATTGGTTTGATCGAGCGGTCACCAAAATCGATCATTCCTTCGCCGACGCCATAGCGCTGCGCCCTCCAGCGGTTCTCACCAATCAGAAACCGGTCATATTGCCGCCAGCGCAGATTGCGATCTTTCAGGCGGCACAACATGCGTGTCAGGGCCTGCACCATAGCGGCCAGCGACAGGGTATGTTCCAAACGCGGTTGTACGTCCATGATCCGGGTTTCAAGTGTCGGGAAACGATGTGACGGGCGAAGATCCCACCAGATTTTCGAAGTGTCTTCGATCACGCCAAGTTCGACCAGAATGCCCGTGGTGCGTTCGTACTCGGCCCAACTGCCGAATACGGGGGGAAGGCCGGTGCGGGGCAGGTTGTCGAACAC
The DNA here is from genome assembly GCF_056531905.1 of Ruegeria sp. K11. Lineage (NCBI taxonomy): Bacteria > Pseudomonadati > Pseudomonadota > Alphaproteobacteria > Rhodobacterales > Roseobacteraceae > Ruegeria > Ruegeria sp. K11. Next base: position 193,625 of record NZ_JBQFMP010000006.1, on the reverse strand, counting down.
CGTCAGGCGGTATGAGGACAGTCCGGTATCCTCGCCGTTCCAGTAGGGGGACGAAGTGGAAAGCGCCAGAAGGTGCGGCAGGAAGTAGGACAGTTGCGGCATCAGATCGGACCGCAAAGCGGGGTCGGCAACGCCGACATGGACGTGCATGCCGCAGATCAGCATCCGCCGCGCAACACCCCCAAGCGCGTGTTGTAGCGCGTCATAACGTTCTTTGCGGGTATGATGCTGGTCCTTCCAATTGGCAAAGGGGTGACAGGAAACCGCAATCGGGGCGAGGTTATATTCCGCCGCCCGCTTGGCGACGCAGGACCGCAAACGCTTGAGGTCCTCGCGCGCTGATTTGATGGTACTGTGCGGCCGGGTTCCAACCTCGATCTGGCATTGCAGGAATTCTGGGCTGACCTGCCCTTCGAAATCGGCCTGACAGGCCTCCATCAGGGCGGTTGGGGCTTGTGCAAGTTGAAGGCTGTCCTGATCGACCAGAAGGTATTCTTCTTCGATTCCCAGCGTAAATTCCTGCTGCATGGCGGCCCTCGCGGTTCTGGTAAAACCAGTGAATACGGAAATTTCCCTTTTGCCAAGGGTTTGGGATGCAGGCGCTTGCGAAGCCCCCATTTGCCCCTGTAAGGACCGATGTGACAGTCGTTAGTGGAGCCACCCTGTGAAACCCAGAAAATTCCCTCAGATCAACGCCGCCCTGGATGAGCTGGACGTGCGCCTGGTCGACAAGGTCACCGAGCGAGAGGAACGGGTACGGCTGGAGGCGTTCGAACGGGCAGGGGGTCTGACCCGCCCCGCCTACGCGTTATCTCCGGGTATGGAGGGTTTCGATATCGCGCCTTTGGTGGAAGAGTTCGAACACCATGCCGAGGCTCTGCAGGCACTAAAAGATCCGGCCCGTAATCAGACGGGCTATCGTATTGGAAACGGGTATTACGACAGCCCGGACGCGGATGCGCTTTACCTGATGGTAAGGCGGTTCCAGCCGCGCCGGGTGATCGAAGTGGGGTGTGGGAACTCAACCCGCGTGACCCGGCAAGCCATTCTGGATGGTGGATTGCAAACACAGATCACCGCGATCGATCCATATCCGCGCGCCGATATCGCACATGTCGTGGATCACTTTGAACAAAAACGGCTGGAAGACGTTGATCCGGCGCTGTTCGATCAGTTGGAGGCTGGGGACATCCTGTTCATCGATTCCAGCCATGTGGTCCGGATGAGCAATGATGTCGCCCATCTGTTCTGTCGGATCATTCCGACCCTGAAACCGGGCGTGGTCATTCACGTGCACGATGTTTTCTTGCCCTATGAATACCCCAAGCGATTCTTCTATGACTGCCCCGGCTGGGGAGAGCAGTATATCTTGCACGCGATGCTGCAATCCGGTTCATTTTCAATGCTTTGGCCCGGGTATTACCTGCAGCAGGAACGCCCTGACGCGCGAGAAGCCCTGCCGTTTTTGAAGGTCGGACGGGCGCAGAGTATCTGGGTTCAGATCAAATAAAGTTGAACCCTTTGTGATCCGGTCTGATCCTGACGCCGTACCCCTTTCCATAACACGCTGGAGAGGAGATGACAGCCATGTTCCGTCGCACTTTTATGGGGGCCGCCGCCGCACTTGCCCTGACACTGCCCGCCAAGGCGCAGGCCGCTGATATTGTCGACACGGCCGTTTCGGCAGGGTCGTTCAACACGCTGGTAGCCGCCGTTCAGGCCGCAGGTCTGGTGGATACTCTGAAAGGGAAAGGCCCCTACACGGTTTTCGCGCCCACGGATGAGGCATTCGCTGCTTTGCCCGAAGGCACTGTGGAAACCCTGCTGCTGCCTGAGAACAAAGATCAATTGGTTGAGATTCTGACGTACCACGTGGTGCCCGCTAAAGTGATGTCAGGCGATATTGCCGGCAAGCGCGCCAAGGTTCTGACCGTACAGGGCGACCGTCTGAGCGTGAACGCCAAGCGCGGCGTGAAGGTGAATGATGCTGAGGTTATTCAGGCCGATATCGAAGCCAGCAACGGCGTGATCCATGTGGTCGACGCGGTAATTCTGCCCGAATAATTCAGGCTTCCGATCTACGTAAAAGCCCCGGTCGCGTTGGCCGGGGCTGTTTGTTTGAACTGTGCCGCTGGATCAGACCAGCCGGACCTGCGTTCCGATCTGCACCAGCGGATACAGTTCTTCGACATGCTGATTGTACAGCCCAATGCAGCCCGAGGAGCTTTGGCGGCCAATCTTGCGCGTGTCGTGCGTTCCATGCACCAGATAGGCAGGCCATGTCAGGTACATTGCGCGGGTGCCCAGCGGGTTTCCGGGCTCACCACCTTCCATCCGGACCGGCAGCGAAGGGTCGCGTTCTCGCATCGACGCGGTGGGCGTCCAGCTCGGGTTTTCTGTCTTGCGCACGACCTCTGTATAGCCGCGTTTGGTCAGTTCCTCGGTCATGGGAACTGAGCTGGGGTACAGCTTGTATGTCCCGTCCGGCCCCCAATAATGCACCGCGCGGCTGGTGATATCGGCCAGCAGCGCCCCTACACCCAGTTCATCAAAGTGATCCTGCCAGTTCTGCTGCGAGAAAGACGATGTATTCCGGCGCACTGGCAATTGCGTGCTGATCGCTTCTTCGTCCTGTGGGAACGCATCCAGACTTTGCGCACGCACCAATGCGGGCGTCGCGATCAGGGATGCAGCGCCCAACAGGGCAGAGCGGCGGGTCATTCGGTACTGGGACAAAGAAGCCTCCGGGTATATGAACTGCTCGGTATCGGATTTGCCGGTAAAATATGAGTGAACGAGATATTTTTCCAGAGGGTCGGATTTGAATTTCTCGTGAGATTCCTAGGTCTCGGACCAAAAAAAGCGGCCCACTCGGGGCCGCTTTCGGAAATGGTGAAACAGGATGAAGCTCGCTCAGTCCATGGCTTTGAAGTTGAACTCGCCACCTTCCTTGATGCCCGAGGGCCAGCGCGACGTCACGGTCTTGGTTCGGGTGTAGAATTTGAAGCTGTCGGGACCGTGTTGGTTCAGGTCGCCGAACATGGATTTCTTCCAGCCGCCGAAGGTGTGATAGGCCAGCGGCACCGGGATCGGGACGTTGATGCCGACCATACCGATATTGATCCGGCTGGCGAAGTCGCGGGCCGTATCTCCGTCGCGAGTGAAGATCGCGGTGCCGTTGCCGTATTCGTGGTCCATCGCCAGCTTCAGCGCCTCTTCATATGAACCAGCGCGGACGGTGGACAGAACCGGACCAAAGATTTCCTGTTTGTAGATGTCCATGTCGGGCGTGACGTGGTCAAACAGATGCGGGCCAACAAAGAAACCATCCTCATAACCTTGCAGGCTGAAATCGCGGTTATCGACAACCAGCTTGGCACCTTGCTCGATACCCGAATTGATCAGGCCCAGAATGCGTTCCTTAGCAGCCCCGGTCACAACCGGGCCCATGTCCACATCGTCGCCTGCGGTATAAGGGCCGACCTTCAGTTTTTCCACGCGCGGGATCAGCTTTTCGATCAGCGCGTCTGCAGTGGCCTCACCAACCGGGACCGCAACCGAGATCGCCATGCAGCGTTCGCCCGCCGCACCGTAACCGGCGCCAACCAGCGCGTCGGCTGCCTGATCCATGTCCGCATCGGGCATAACGATCATGTGGTTCTTGGCACCGCCAAAACACTGCGCACGCTTGCCGTTCGCAGTGGCGCGGGAATAGATATACTGCGCGATCGGGGTCGAGCCCACAAAGCTAACGCCCTGAATGATCTCGCTGTCCAGCAGAGTATCCACGGCTTCTTTGTCGCCATTCACGACCTGGAACACGCCTTTTGGCAGGCCCGCTTCGACAAACAGCTCTGCCAGCATCAGCGGGACCGACGGGTCGCGTTCCGAAGGCTTCAGGACAACCGCGTTGCCGCAAGCCAGGGCCGGGCCGACATGCCATAGGGGCATCATGGCGGGGAAGTTGAACGGCATGATCGAGGCGACCACGCCCAAAGGCTGACGCATCGAATACATGTCGATGCCCGGACCCGCACTGTCGGTGAACTCGCCCTTCAGCATCTGCGGAGCACCGATGCAGTATTCGATCACTTCCAACCCGCGCTGCAGGTCGCCTTTGGCGTCCGGAACCGTCTTGCCGTGTTCACGGCTGAGCACCTCGGCCAGTTTGTCCATATCGCGGTTCATCAGGCCGACCATCGCCATCATCACCCGCGCCCGTTTCTGCGGGTTGGTGGCCCCCCACTCGACCTGAGCGACCGCAGCGTCTTCGATGGCTTTGGTTGTTTCGGCGGCGCTGGCCATGGGGCATTTATACTGAACTTCGCCTGTCGCCGGGTTGAACACGTCGTCAAACCGACCGGACGTGCCAGCCGTCATTTCACCATTTAGAAAGTGGGTCAGATCGTTCATCGCTTAATCCTCCGAATGGGTTTGGGCGCAGAATAGACTTGCGTAAATCCCTTGAACAGAGGCAATGTTCCAAAGTTGTTTTGCAAAAATGCAAAGGTGTGGGCATGAACCCGAACTGGGATGATATGCGTGTTTTTCTGGCCGTGGCGCGTGAAGAAAGCCTGTCAGCCGCCGGTCGGGTCCTCAAACTGGATCCTGCGACGGTTGGTCGGCGGATCGCGCGACTCGAGGCCGAGCTCGACGCGATCCTTTTTACCAAATCGCAGCAAGGCTATGTTCTGACCGTTGCCGGAACCCGCTTGATGGACCATGGCCTGCACGCAGAAGAGGCGATGCGGGCGGCGACCGGGGCAATCACAGGTTCGACAGAAACACTGAGCGGTCAAATCAGGATCGGTGCACCCGATGGATGTGCGAACTATCTGCTGCCGCAAGTTTGTGCACGGATCAGCGATGCCAACCCGGAACTCGACATTCAGATTCTGGCGCTGCCGCGGCTCATCAACCTGTCCCGACGCGAAGCGGATATGGCGATTTCGGTCAGCGCGCCGAACGCGGGCAAGTTACTGGTGAAAAAGATATCGGATTACCGGTTGCATCTTGTGGCCAGTCGCGCGTATCTGGACCAGAATGCGCAGATCAGAACCATCTCGGATCTGCAGGGTCACCGCATGATCGGCTACATTCCTGACATGATTTTTGATCGGGAATTGGATTATCTGAACGACATAGGTGTTGACCGTGTCGCTTTGGCGTCGAATTCCGTCTCGGTTCAGTTGCGCCAGGTCTCCCTCGGCAGTGGGGTTTGCGTGGCGCATGATTTCACGCTGCCGTTTCATCCCGAGTTGCGGAAAATCGTGGTGGATCAGGTCAGTCTGACGCGCCGCTTCTATCTGGTGCGCCATCAGGGCGATCAACGTAATGAACGGCTGAACCGCTTCGCCGAGGCGCTGTCGCGCGGTATCCGCGACGAGGTTGCGCAGCTTGAAGCCGAAGCTTCATCTTGACAGGTTCGGACATTCCGGCAACGCTTTGTAAAACGTAAAGTTATTTCGGAGGTTTTGCATATGCTCGTTCAGGCTATTCTCAAGTCGAAAGCCACAGAAGGGGTGGAAACGGTCGAGCCTTCCTTAACCGTTGCGGATGCTGCACAGATATTGGCGACCAAACGGATCGGGACAGTCGTCGTGTCCGAGGATGGCGGTGAGACAGCAGCCGGTATCCTGTCCGAGCGTGATATTGTGCGCGAACTTGCGGCCAGCGGCAGCGGCTGCCTGACCAAACCAGTCAGCGCGTATATGACGCGCGATCTGGTTACAGCCAGCCGTCAGGACACGGTCGAAAACATTCTGTCGCGGATGACCCAGGGCCGTTTTCGCCATATGCCGGTTCTGGAAGATGGCAAGCTGGTGGGCATCGTGACACTGGGTGACGCCGTCAAAGCGCAATTGGCTGAACTGGCGATGGAAAAAGACGCGCTTGAAGGCATGATTATGGGCCACTGAACGGGCAGGGCTCTGGCTCTGCCTCTTGCACCTGCAGCAAAGTTATGTTTGCTTGCGCCGAAATATTGTTGCGCAGGAGAGCCCGATGCGCGTCGGATTATATCCCGGAACCTTCGACCCGATCACAATGGGTCATATCGACATCATCCGCCGGGCGGCGGCGTTGGTGGATAAGCTTGTCATTGGCGTTGCCATCAATCGGGACAAGGGTCCGCTGTTCACGCTGGAAGAGCGTGTGGCCATGATCGAAGCAGAATGTGCGCATCTGACCGAGCAGACAGGGACCGAAATCGTCGCTCATCCGTTTGAGAACCTGCTGATCGATTGCGCCCGGGATGTTGGCGCTCAGATCATCGTGCGGGGCCTGCGTGCGGTGGCTGATTTCGAATATGAATTCCAGATGGTCGGCATGAACCGGGCGCTCGACGATTCGATTGAGACGGTCTTTCTGATGGCAGAAGCCCGTCATCAGGCGATTGCGTCCAAACTGGTCAAAGAGATTGCCCGGCTGAATGGGGACGTGTCGAAATTCGTCACGCCCCGTGTCAATCAGGCCTTGCGTGAACGCTTAGGATAACGCGCCCATCGCAACGGCAGTGTCCAGCATCCGGTTCGAGAATCCCCACTCGTTATCATACCACGCGAGGACGCGAACCAACGTGCCGTCGGTCACTTTTGTTTCCGCAAGCGAAACAGTCGAGCTGTGGGAGTCATGATTGAAGTCGACTGAAACCAAGGGGCGATGTTCTGCTGCCAATACGCCGGGGATTTTTGCAGCCGCTTCGGTAAACAGCGCGTTGACTTCTTCTTCTGTCGTGGGACGAGACACCTCGGCGACCAGATCGACGACCGAGACATTGGGGGTCGGTACCCGGATCGCCTGTCCGGTCAGTTTGCCTGCAAGCTGAGGCAGAACCAAACCAACCGCCGATGCGGCGCCAGTGGTTGTGGGGATCATCGAAAGCGCCGCCGCGCGCGACAGATAGGGGTCTTTCCCGGCAGTGTCATGCACGGGTTGGCTGGCCGTATAGGCATGGATCGTTGTCATGTTCCCGTGCTTGATGCCCAGGCCCGCATCCAGTGCGGCCGCGACCGGAGACAGGCAGTTGGTGGTGCAGGACGCGTTCGAGACAATGATGTCATCTGCCGTCAGTTCCTGATCGTTCACACCAAAGACCACGGTTTTCACGCCGCCATCACCGCGCGCCGGGGCCGAGATCAGAACCTTCTTGGAGCCGTTTTTCAAGTGCCGCTCGGCCGCTTCGCGGGTGCGGAACACGCCAGTACATTCCAGCACGACATCCACATCCGACCAGTTCAGGGCCTCGGGGTCCCGCTCGCTGCTCAGTCGGATGGGGCCGTGACCAACGTCCAGACCGGCATCGCTGAGCGTCACGGGTTTTGAATACCGGCCATGAACGCTGTCAAACTCGAACAGATGCGCGTTCATTTCCGGCTTTGCCAAATCGTTGATCGCGACGATTTCAACGTCGGTGCGACCCGATTCAGTGACCGCCCGCAGAACGCCGCGCCCGATCCGTCCAAAACCATTGATTGCCAGCTTGAGTGTCATGATGCGCTCCGTCAGAAATTCGTCGATATTTGGTTAGCGCTAACAAAGCCAGATGAACGCGAAAGTCAAGCAAAACCTCTGTCATCGCCAGAAGGCGAGCCAGTCCAGAAAGTCGTAGAGTTTCTTGCCCAGGAACAGCAGATGTTCCGAGCCGACAAGGGCCACGTCCAGCATAAGGCCGCCAAATATCAGCAATCCCAGCCATATGGCGATTTGATTGGTCATGGATGTGCCCTGAACGAAAATGCCCGCCCAGATAACCTGAGCGGGCACTAGGGTACAAGCGATGTGCAAACGGTTAGTTAAGTCGACCCATGGCAACTGCCACGTCCGCCATGCGAACCGAGAAGCCCCATTCGTTGTCATACCACGCCAGCACGCGCACCATGCGATTGTCGACGACGCGGGTCTGATCCGGCGCGAAGATCGAGCTTTCCTCGGTGTGATTGAAATCGGTCGAGACCAGCGGCGCGGGTTCATACCCCAGAACGCGCTGCATCGGGCCTTTGGCGGCCTCTTCCACGATGGCGTTGACCTCTTCGACGGTTACATCGCGCGAGGCGCGGAAAGACAGATCGACAGCCGAAACATTCGGGGTCGGCACGCGGATGGCCGAACCATCCAGACGGCCTTTGAGGTTAGGCAGAACTTCACCCAGGGCTGCGGCAGCACCGGTCGAGGTCGGGATCATCGACATGGCCGCTGCGCGCGCGCGGTAAAGATCGCTGTGACGGCGGTCCAGTGTCGGCTGGTCTCCGGTATAGGCGTGGATCGTGGTCATGATGCCATGCTCGATGCCGACACCTTCGTCCAGAACCTTGGCAAGCGGGGCGAGACAGTTGGTGGTGCACGACCCGTTCGAGACCATTCGGTCCTCAGAAGACAGGCTGTTGTGGTTCACGCCGAACACGATGGTTTTGTCGACGTTTTTGCCGGGGGCCGACAGCAGAACACGTTCGGCGCCGCGCTCCAGATGCGTTTTGGCCTTCAGCCCGTCATTGAACTTGCCGGTGCATTCCAGAACGACGTCGCAGCCTTCCCAGTCCAGCTCGTTCATGTCGTACGTCGAGAACATCTCCATCGGGCCGCGACCCAGATCCATGGTGTTGCCTTCGATGGACACATCGCGCGGGAAACGTCCGTGGATACTGTCATATTTCAGCAGATGCGCCGAAGTCTCCAGCGGGCCGGTGGCGTTGACTTTGATCACTTCGATGTCGTTGCGCGCCGATGCGGCGATGTGCGACAGGGTACAGCGGCCAATGCGGCCAAAACCATTGATACCGACCTTAATGGTCATCCGACGTCTCCAAACTGCGCTTGTGTTGGAGGGCATATAGCCGCGAAAGTGGAATCTCAAAAGGGCAAAAATGGCATATTTTTAAGGTGTTAGCGCAAACCTGAGCCGATTGCGCTAACGCTTGCGCTAGCCGTTGGATCAGGTAGGGTCCGGTCGGGGCAGATGAATGGAAAGGAAACGCGATGAGTGGTCTGTTGGCCCTGCTGGACGACGTGGCAGGCATAGCGAAGGTCGCGGCGTCTTCGGTTGATGACGTGGTGGCGGCCGCGGGCAAGGCCGGGGCCAAGACGGCAGGCGTGATCATTGACGACGCGGCGGTGACGCCGAAATACGTGCAGGGTTTCGCGCCCGCGCGGGAACTGCCGATCATCTGGCGCATCGCGCGTGGGTCCATTTTCAACAAGATCATTCTATTGTTGCCGGTTGCCTTGCTACTGGCCAATTTTGCGCCGTGGCTGATTACGCCGCTGCTTATGCTCGGCGGTTCTTATTTGTGCTTTGAAGGGGCCGAGAAGATCTTTCATGTCTTGTTTCCGCATGGGAGCAAGGTGATTGATGAGGACATGAAGAACCGTGACCCGGGTCATCTGGAGGAACAGAAGGTCAAGGGCGCGATCAAAACCGATTTTATATTGTCCGCTGAAATCATGACGATTGCTCTGGCAGCCATTGAGGCTCCGAACGTGTGGATGCAGGCTGCGACGCTGGCGGTGGTCGGTATCGGCGTGACGGTGGCCGTCTATGGCTCGGTCGCGCTGATCGTGAAGATGGATGACGTAGGCTTGTTTCTGGCCCGTAATGCACCGACGCCCATTGGCCGCGGCGTAGGACGCGGTTTGGTGCAGGCGATGCCCTATGTTCTGAAAATACTGTCCACCGTTGGTACGGCGGCGATGCTTTGGGTCGGTGGCTCGATCATCATACACGGGCTTGAAGTTCTGGGCTTTGGCTGGTTAGGCCATCACATTCACGATTGGGCTTATGCTGTGGGCCACATGGTCTCGGACCAGTGGGCGGCAGCAGTCGAGTGGATCGCCAAGGCCACGATGGACGGGGTATTCGGGCTTGGTTGGGGTCTGGTCCTGATCCCTGTTGCAACGAAACTCATCGCTCCGCTTTTGGCGCGACGATCAGGCAAGCCATCGACACATTGAGACGCATAAACAAAGCATGACGAACTCAGATTTGCCGATCTATCGACCAGTAGTGAAACGCTTTAAGAGCCAATTGTACGGGCGGGCGAAGGCGCGAAAAGCCCGCGTCCTGAGTAGTTTGAACATCGGTGCGGAAGAAATGCCACTTTCGCCGCGCGATCTCAGCAGGTTTCTGCAGTTTCGTATCCAAACCGCAGACGACGCCGGCAAGCGAGGCAACTGGGTAGGAGGACGTCTGTACAACGCTCTGTCCGGTGAATCCGCCCAGTATGTTCCGTTGTATGGAACCCATTTGCGTCAGTGTCTGGCCCTTGTGTTGGGCCAGATACCCGAGGGTATTGAACCGCGCGGTGACTATGAACTGCGACTAGACTATGCAAAACGGGCGTTTTCCAAGGTGCAAGGTCAACTGGCCAAGGCGCCTTGAGTGCAGCCCTGGTGCCCGTCAGTAGTTGTTCGTGTTGCCTTTGACCACAACGCCGGACCCGTCAACTTTGCCGTCCTTGAACAGCGTTACGGCGGCCCCTTCGATTTTCAGGTCCCAGCAGTTTTCAGGATCGGTGCCATACTGGAAGCACATGCCATTATCCGTCGCCTTCCAGTTCCCGGTGTAGCCGTCGCCTTTAATCGTCCCGTCAGGTGCATAATACTCGGTGAACGCGCCCGACAACATGCCGCCCTGATAGGTGTGATCGCTCATGGCGTTTTGGATGTCTTGTTTGCTGGCGAACTCAGCCCCTGTGGCCGAGGTGGCCATGCTGAGTGCGGCAAGAACGACTGCGGCGCGGATTTTCATGGGTGACTTCCCTTTGTGATTGGATCGCGCTGCAGGTAAATCGAATGGAAATCGCGAATAGGGCGGGCGACCTCACAACTGCTCACCAGTCTGTGAGAGGCCCGGGGCAAAAAGGCGACCAATATGGCCGCCTTTGTCTGTGCATTTTTGGTGCGGTTAACCTAGCAGTTCCTTGACCTTCGCAACGGCAGCGTCGGCGGTGATGCCGAAATGCTTGTATAGCTCACCAGCGGGGGCCGATGCACCAAAGCTGGACATGCCGATGAAACCGGCTTTGGATTCGCGGCCACGTTCGCCCAAAAGCCAGCGATCCCAGCCTCCGGCACGGACGGCGGCTTCGATGCCGACGCGGACAGCGCCGCCCGGCAGGACGCGCTTGCGATAAGCCTCGTCCTGTTGTGCGAACAGTTCCATGCAGGGCATGGAGACGACGCGGGTGCCGATCCCTTCGGCCTCAAGCTGCGCCTTGGCCTCCATGGCCAGCGACACCTCGGACCCGGTGGCGATCAGGATCGCCTGACGTTTGCCCTCGGCTTCGGCCAAGACATATGCACCCTGTGCGACAAGGTTCTTGGTCTTGTGATCCTTGCGCACGGTCGGAACGCCCTGACGGGTCAGCGACAGAACCGAGGGGCTGTCCTTGAAGGTCAGCGCCAGTTCCCACGCCTCTGCCGTCTCAATCGTGTCGGCGGGGCGGAACACATAGGTGTTGGGCGTCGCGCGCGAGATTGCCAGATGCTCGACCGGCTGGTGGGTCGGGCCGTCTTCACCCAGACCGATCGAGTCGTGGGTCATCACGAAGACCGTTGGCACCTTCATCAACGCAGCCAGACGCATGGACGGGCGGGCATAGTCGGTGAAGGCCATGAACGTGCCGCCATAGGGGCGAATGCCGCCGTGCAGCGCCATGCCGTTCATCGCAGCCGCCATGCCGTGTTCGCGGATACCGTAATGGATATAACGACCCTTGCGGTTCTCCGGCAGGAACACGCCCATATCGGCGGATTTGGTGTTGTTCGAGCCTGTCAGGTCCGCCGAACCGCCGATGGTCTCGGTCATGATCGGGTTGACGACGTTCAGAACTTTTTCCGACGAGGCGCGGGTGGCCAGTTTGGGCTGGTCCTCGGACATCTGTTTCTTGAAGGCCCGGATCGCACCCGCCAGCTTTTTGGGCGTTTCAAAGGCATAGGCACGGTTGAATTCGGCCTGTTTGCGCTCGGACAGTTGTGCGAAACGGCCTTCCCAGGCGGCACGTTCGGCAGCTCCGCGTGCACCGATGGCTTCCCATGCGGATTTCACGTCAGCGGGGACTTCAAACGCCCCATGCGGCCAGCCGTAACCTTCCTTGGCGGCTTTCAACTGTTCCTGATCCGTCAGCGCGCCATGACCTTTCGAGGTGTCCTGCGCCGCATGGCCCAAGGCGATATGACTTTCACAAGCAATCATGGTCGGCTTGTTCGACTTTTTCGCGTCGACGATAGCAGCGTCAATTGCCTGCGGATCATGGCCGTCGACTTCGATGACATGCCAGCCCGAGGCTGCGAAGCGGCGCACTTGATCGGTTCGGTCGGCCATATCGACGGTGCCGTCGATGGTGATATTGTTGTTGTCCCAGAAGACGATCAGCTTGCTCAGCTCATGACGGCCTGCCAGCGTGATGGCTTCCTGACTGACGCCTTCCATTAGGCAGCCGTCGCCTGCGATCACGTAAGTATAGTGATCGACGACCTTCTTACCGTACTGCGCGCGCTGGATTTCCTCGGCCATGGTGAACCCGACGGCGTTGGCGATGCCCTGGCCCAAAGGACCGGTTGTGGTCTCGACGCCCTGGATCAGGAAGTTTTCCGGATGACCGGCGGTCTTGGCACCCAACTGGCGGAAGTTCTTAATCTCATCCAGCGTTACATCAGCATGGCCTGTCAGATACAGCAGCGAGTAGATCAGCATCGACCCGTGACCCGCGGACAGAATGAACCGGTCACGGTCCGGCCAGTTCGGGGCGGTGGCATCGAATTTCAGATGCTTTTCGAACAGAACGGTCGCAACGTCGGCCATGCCCATCGGCATACCGGAATGGCCGGAATTGGCGGCGGCGACGGCGTCCAGGGTCAGGGTGCGGATGGCCGCAGCTTTGTCCCAGTGTTCGGGGTTGGCATTGCGCAGCGCAGTCAGGTCCACGGGCATTGTTCCTTTGGATTACAGGCAGATGGGCCGCTGAATACCATCCGTCCGTCAAAGTGCAAGCAGAACCCGGCGGTCGGCAACCGAACCGGTTCAAGAGCGCGGCCCAAGTACTTGAAAGCAAAGAGTGGGTATTTTCTGCGACATTCCGTTAGACTAAGCCTGAGAGCTGCCCGGATTGATTCGGTGGGCACAGAACAGCAAAGAACCTTGATAAAGAGGTGACAGGGGCATGAGCCAAATCGAAGACCTGCAAAGACGTATCATCGCCGCGATGGAGCGGATTGATGCTGGCGTTGACGCGCTGAGCGATGCAACCCCGGCGGCCAGTGGCGAAGATCAGAGCCTGCGCGCGGCCCTCGCAGAAGAGCGTCTGGCAAATGCGCAGCTGGAAGAACGTCTGAAAACCCTGAAGCAGCGGCACGAGACCGAGGTTGACGCCATGCGCGGTGATCTCGATGCTTTGCGCTCACAGCCTGTGCAAGAGGCCGAGACCACTGACCTGCGTGAGAAACTGGCCGAGGCAACAGCGCAGCTGGCAACCGTCGAGGCAGCGCGGTCCGAGCTGGCCGAAGCTAAAGCGGCGTTGGAGAACAGCGACGAAGTCTCGGCGCTGAAAGACGAGATTGAAACGCTGCGGGCCTCTGCAACTGCCGCCGAAGCCATGCGGGCCGAGATTGGGCGACTGCGTGCAGAACTGGCCGACAGCGAAAAGCTGGCCGATCTGAGTTCGGAACTTGAGATGCTACGGGCCGAACGCACAAGCCATGGGGCTGCCATGTCCCGGCTCGAGGATGATCTGCAGCGCCTTCGAAAGGCCAATGAACAGCTGCGCGGTGCTGTGGACGAACTGCGGGCTGCGGCGGAAAAGGGTGTGTCGGATGCGGACTTGCTGAACCGCGCCACCGCCGCCGAACTTGAGGCGACGCGGGCCGCGCGGGCATCTGATGCCGCCGAAGCGCATGCGGTACTGGCCCGGCTAGAGCCGTTGCTGAACCACGCCAATCTGGCCGAAGGAGAGGTGGAATAATGCCCGAAGTGACAATCCATATCGGTGGCCGTGGCTTTGATGTCTCATGCCAGGATGGGGAAGAACAGTTTCTCCATGCTGCCGCCAAACTGCTGGATGATGAGGCGCAGGTTCTGTCAGATCAGATCGGGCGTATGCCCGAGGCGCGTATGCTGTTGATGGCCGGACTGATGCTGGCCGACAAAGCTGCCGCGCAAGAAGACCGGGTTAAGACCGCCGAGGCCAGACTGGCCGAGACTCAGGCTGAGTTGAACAGGTTGCGCAACGCGCCGCCGCCCGAACCCGAACGCGTTGAGGTTGCGATTGTGCCGCCATCGGTGACGGACACGCTGGCCGAAATGGCCGCGCGGGCCGAGGCGCTTGCGGCGGTGGTCGAAGAAAAGTCGGGCGCATGAGGCTGCGCGCGCCCGTCGCTCTGACTGTGGCGCTGACCGTGATGAGCGGCGCGGCGGCTGCGGAAATCGATGTTCTGTCGGTCACGTTCAACTGTGAAAACGGTGTGACAATTCCTGTGTCTTACTTCAATGCCACCGACGGATCCGGCGCGGCTGCCATGCTTATCGACGGTCAATTGATCGCACTCAAGCAAGCGCCAAGCGGGTCGGGTATTCGCTACGAGTCTGTTGGGGGAGAAGGGTCATACACCCTCCGCTCGAAAGGTTGGGAAGCTTCGATCACTTTCCAGGGCGCTGGCAACACAGCCCCGGAACGTATTCTGTTCCGGGATTGTTTCAGCCGTTGATCAGGCGTTTGCTTCGCGGATCTTGTCGGCTGCGTCTTTGTTGTAGCCAACGCCGTTGTCATCGAACAAAGTGTCAAGCTCACCCGAGAGCGTCATCTCGGTGATGATGTCACACCCACCGACGAATTCGCCTTTGACATACAGCTGCGGCACGGTCGGCCAGTCGGAATAATCCTTGATGCCCTGACGAACCTCTTCATCGGCCAGAACGTTCACGTCGGCATATTCGACGCCCATATAATTCAGCACACCAGCCACGCGCGAGGAAAACCCGCACTGAGGCATTTCCTTGGTGCCTTTCATATACAGCACAACGTCGTTGGCTTTTACGGTTTCGTCGATCTGGGTTTTCACGTCAGTCATTTCGCGTTTCCTTTGCTCTTCGGCATCATCGCTTTGGCGTAGTCTTGAGGATCTTTCGGGACACGATATTGCGTGGAATGTCCACCTCCGGACCCGCCGGAATCATAGATTGTAAAAATCGTTCGATATCCTAATCCGGGAAGGGTTCCTCGTCTGGATTGAGTGTCATCTTTGGATCGGCTTCGCGCCAACAGGGCCGTCAAGATGATTACGGCCGCAATGCCAACAAAAACGCCAATTCCAAGATCCATGTCACTCCGGTACTTTCGTCGTCAACGCAAGCGCGTGCAGCTCTCCATCTGGGCCGTCCATCTTGCCTTTCAAGGCCGCGTAGACCGCACGCTGCTGTTGAACCCGGTTTTTGCCGCGAAAGCTTTCGTCCACGACCATGGCGGACATATGCACGCCATCGCTGCCGCCGACCTGAATCTCCGCATCGGGAAAGGCTTCGCGCAGCAGGTGTTCGATTTCGTGGGCGCTCATCGGCATGTAGGTTACTCCTGAAGGTCTTTCCAAAGATGTAGAGCGCCAAAGCGGGGCGCGCAAGTGGTCCTGAGACGACAAAACCCGCGCCGATCAAGGCGCGGGCTTTGATGTCATGGGCGAGGTTGAATTCAGGCAACTGCCTCGGCAAAGCTGCTACGGAACGTTGCAGTCAGATCCTCCAGTGCAGCCTCAGAGCCGCCGATTTTTACCGCTTCGCCGGTGAAGCGACCGACCGAGACCAGCGGGACCCCGGCCTGACCAGCAGCGATCATCAATGCTTCGGCCTGATCAAAGTTGCAGGCAACCAGATAGCGGGCCTGATCTTCGCCGAACAGGAATTCTGTCGAGGCATCGTCGAGGCAAACGCCGACGCCTGCAGCTTCGGCCAGTTCGAACGCAGCGAGTGCAAGGCCACCGTCACCCAGGTCGGTACAGGCCTTGATCATCTCGCGGTTGGCGCGGATGAAATTGCCGTTGCGATTCTCGGCATCCAGATCAACATGGGGGGCGTCGCCGTCTTCGCGGTTGAACACCTCGGCCAGAAGGGCAGATTGACCCAGATGGCCTGTGGTTTCGCCGATGACCAGCGCAACATGGCCTTCGCGGACCTCGTTGCCGATGATCTCATCCGAGTGCGACAGCAGGCCAACCGCGCCGATGGTCGGCGTCGGCAAGATCGCCTGACCGTCGGTTTCATTGTAAAGCGAGACGTTGCCCGAAACGATGGGCATGTCCAACGCGTCGACGGCTGCACCGATACCCTGGATGGCCCCGACGAACTGGCCCATGATCTCAGGCTTTTCGGGGTTGCCGAAGTTCAGGTTGTCGGTCGTCGCCAGCGGTGTCGCACCCACGGCGGTCAGGTTGCGATAGGCCTCGGCCACCGCTTGCTTGCCGCCTTCGACCGGGTTGGCGCGGACATAGCGCGGGGTCACATCGCTGGTAAAGGCCAGCACCTTGTCAGTGCCGTGGACGCGCACCATACCGGCACCCAGACCCGGTGTGCGGGCGCTGTCAGCCATAACCATGGTGTCGTATTGCTCGTAGACCCATTGCTTGCCCGCATAGTTGGGCGAAGAGAGCAGGGCACGCAGACCATCGATTGGGTCGATCTGAGGCACATCTTCCAGCGCCTCGGCTTCCGGTGTCGGTTCCCACGGGCGGTCATATTCCGGCGCGGTTGATGAAAGTTTGGACAGGACCAGATCGGCTTTGACCTCGCCATTGTGCATGATCAGGAAGCGGTCTTCGGCGATTGTCTCGCCGACGATTGCGAAATCCAGATCCCATTTCTCGAACACGGCGCGGGCTTCGGCTTCAAGCTCGGGTTTGAGAACCATCAGCATGCGCTCCTGAGATTCAGACAGCATCATCTCATAGGCCGTCATGTTCTCTTCGCGCTGGGGTACGTTTTCGAGGTCCAGACGCACACCCAGACCGCCTTTGTCTCCCATTTCAACAGCCGAGCAGGTCAGACCTGCTGCGCCCATGTCTTGAATTGAGATCACGGCCCCGGTTTGCATCAGCTCTAGCGTGGCTTCCATAAGGCGTTTTTCGGTGAAGGGGTCGCCGACCTGTACGGTGGGGCGCTTTTCCTCAATGGTGTCGTCGAACTCGGCCGAGGCCATGGTCGCACCGCCCACACCGTCGCGGCCGGTTTTGGCACCCAGATAGACGACTGGCATACCGACGCCAGACGCGGCGGAATAGAAAATCTTGTTACTGTCGGCCAGACCTGCAGCAAAGGCATTCACAAGGCAGTTGCCGTTATAGGCGGGGTGAAAACGCACTTCACCACCCACACAAGGCACGCCGAAGCAGTTGCCGTACCCGCCGATGCCTTCGACCACGCCGTTGACCAGTTGGCGCGTTTTGTGGTGGCCGGGTTCGCCAAAGGACAGCGCGTTCATCGACGCGATGGGGCGCGCGCCCATGGTGAAGACGTCGCGCAGGATACCGCCCACGCCGGTCGCAGCACCCTGATAGGGTTCGATATACGATGGGTGGTTATGGCTTTCCATCTTGAAGACCACCGCCTGACCGTCGCCGATATCGACTACACCCGCATTCTCACCGGGGCCGCAGATGACCTGAGGGCCAGAGGTGGGCAGGGTGCGTAGCCATTTCTTCGAAGATTTGTAGGAGCAATGCTCGTTCCACATGGCCGAGAAGATGCCAAGCTCGGTAAAGGTCGGCTCGCGCCCGATGATCTCGAGGATCATGTCGTATTCTTCGGGCTTGAGCCCATGTGCGGCGATCAGATCGGGTGTGATGGCGGGCTCTTGCATCGTCTGTCCTTGTCCAAGGGTGGCCGAGATTGCGCGCCTTTTAGGGCAAGGGCGCGTCCGTGGGAAGGGCCAAGTCAGCGCAGGGCCTTTTGGGCAAAGAAAAACGGAACCGGCACAGGGCCGATTCCGTTTGTATGGCTTGTTTTGCCTCAAACCGGAGGCACCTCAGTCGGGTTAAGCCGGGGCCTCGCCCTTGTTAACTGCGTCCGCGGCGGCGGCCCCGACAGCTGTTTTCTGTTCTTCGGTCAGGTTCTCGACCTCGTCCAGTCCGGGAATGGCCACACGCACTTCGCGGCGGGCAAAGTCGATACCGTTCTCGTTAAAGGCTGCTTTCACCCGGTTGAAGATTTCCTTGCGCAAGGTGAATTGCTTGCCAGGCTTGGCCATGAACTTGCCGCGAATAATCATGCCGACGTCGTCAAAGTCGAACACACCCTGCGATTTGAAGGGCTGAAGGAAGCCATCCTTGTGGACCTCGTCCGCCATCATCTCGGCCCCGATCTTTTTAAAGATTTTCTTGACCTTGTTGGGATCGGTATCGAACGGCACAGTGAACTTCAGCTTCATGATCACCCAATCGCGGCTGAAATTGGTCAACTTCTGAATCTCGCCGTAAGGAATGGTGTGCACCGGTCCGCGGTGATGGCGGAGCTGCATGGAACGGATCGAGATTTTCTCGACCGTGCCCATGGTGCCGCCCACATCGACATATTCACCGACCCGGAATGCGTCATCGATCAGGAAGAAGATGCCGCCGACGATATCCGCCACCAGTTTCTGCGCGCCAAAGCCGATGGCCAGACCCAGAACACCGGCACCGGCCAAAAGCGGTGTGATGTTGATGCCCAAAGCCCCAAGCGCCAGCAATCCAAAGATCACGGCGATAGTGATCTGCGCCGTGGCCCGCAACAAGGGTAGCACAGTGGCCAGCCGCGATCCGCCCGCGCCGCCACCTTCGCCTGCCTCTTCATCGGGGCTTTGCTCGGACGCGGTCATCTCTTTCGCCAGTCGGCGGTTGATCCACAGCGAGACGACCTCGTTCAGAATATAGCCCACGGCGATGATCAGGAAGAACTGGACCAGCTTGCTGCCCGATTCCTCGTCGCCGCCGGCGATTTCCTGCAGGTTCAGGTTCCAGGCGTTGGCGATCATCAGGATGACCAGAATGCCCGCCAGAACGCGCCCGATGCGGATATAGCTGCGTTTGGCCGACCTATAGGCCCGCTCGGCCACCGCACCATCCCCCTGCATCGGAGGTTGCAGGTGCCGCACCAGCCCCCGGATCAGCGTATCCAGCGCGGGCGCGATCAGCAGCCAGAACATGGTGGTGAAATGCGCGCCCTGAACCAGCAGCGCCAGCGAAGTGGGGTTCCGCTGCGCCACGATGAACTCGACCAGTAACCAGATCACCGCCGAAACGCCAATGGCGAAATAGGGATAATAATGCGCCACCTCTTCGTCGAACTTGGTGTGGTCAGGGTCTGATCCCAGCATCATCTGCGATAGGCCATCGCGCGCTTTCCAGGCGATCACGCCGATATAAATATGGATGCCTGCGTTCAGCCAGAACCCGATGCGCGTCTCGCCGCCGGTGATGCCGTTCAGGCGGTTGAAATGCAGCAGGAACAAGGTGAAGCCGATCAGGATCAGCAGGCCGATCAGGTTGCGGTGCAGGTATTTGGCCCAGTGATCATCCACATTGACCAGACGGTAATGGGACTTGTTTGGGGCCAGAACAAAGCGCGAGGCCGCCGCACCCAGGCGCGGAATCCAGATCAGGTAGAAGACAAAGGGCGCCGCGTAAACGATCTGCTCGGGTGTCAGAAGCCCCCGGCCCACAGCGCGAATGACCACGTAAAACACGACCAGACCGGCGATCTCGTGGCAAAAGCGGACAAACAGATACCGCACCGCGCCCCACAGGTCGTTCTCATCCGCGACCTCGGTCTTGTTGTGCCATTTACGGGTCAGCAGGCCGAACAGCTTTTCTGCGATGAAGCCCACGACCAGAACGCTGAGCACAAGCCCGATCAGGACCAGAGCGCCCGTGCCGTCGAACTTGGTTACGAAATTCGAAACCGCCTTGGCCTGTGCCGTGAAGATATTGGGCAAGGTGGTGATGACCTGCGTCCACGAGGCCACCATCTCAGCCCAGATTTCATTGATCTCGGTGATCGGATCTTCACGTTCCTCCGCTTCAGCCGCATTCTTCTCGGCCACAGCATCCAGACGCTCCAACAAGATGGACCGCACCTGATCATCCGACATCCGGGCAACCAGATCGTCGACCTGTTCAGGTGTCAAATCCTCGGGGATGGTTACGGTGGATGCGGTGCCAGAGTCTTGCGCATGAAGTGGTCCTGCAAGGAATAGTGCAGCGACCAGCGCCACCAAAAGGCGGAGTGGATGATACATGAATTTGCCCTCGATCACGAAATTTTAATCGCTTTTTCGGGATCATAGGCGCATGCGCGTGGTTTTCCCAGCGCTTTCGCCCCATTGATGAGACACTGCAGCCAAAAAAAAGGCCGAGCACTAAGCTCGGCCGTAGTCCAACAGGGAGGTATGAAGATGATGAGCGTTACAGCATCATCGCCTTCGAGTGCTCATTTAGGGATCAGTTTGTGAACGATCAAGGTGTTTTACAGCTTAACTATGTCATGGCCGCTATGCGGACAGTGCATGGCTAGAGTTTACCCAATTGTCGCAATTGCTTGCGATGGGCAATGATTTCATCCTGCACAAAGTCGCGAAACGCCGCTATCCTCTTGGAATGACGCAATTCTTCCGGGAAAGCCAGGTAGACGGGAACATCTGCGCTTTCCGTATTGGCCAGAACTGGCACAAGGTGAGAAAAGTCCTCGGTCACGTAATCGGGAAGAACACCGATACCGAGATCATGCAGCACACCCTGCAAAACGCCGAAATAATTGTTCACCGTCAAGAGCGATGCGGGATTGTGGGTCATCAGGTGCCGCACCATCGCGGCACCGGCGCCGACTTGCGGGGCGGACGGGGTCTGGCAGATCAATCGGTGTTTGGAAATCTGGTCCAGCGTTTGCGGCGCGCCACCATGTGTATCAAGATATTTTCGGGTGGCGTATAGCTGCATCTGCACTGTCATCAAGCGTTTGCGCACCAGATCGGCCTGGCTGGGCTCTTTCATGCGAATGGCAACGTCGGCTTCGCGCATGGGCAGGTCAAGAACCCGCTCCTCAAGCATCAGGTCGATGTTCAGATCGGGATATTGCTCGTACAGCTTGGGCAGGCGCGGGGCCAGCCACAATGTTCCAAAGCCGAAGGTGGTGGTGACACGCAATACGCCAAACACCTCGTCTTCGCTGTCGCGGATGCGCGCTGCGGCGGCGTCAAGGCGTTTGGACATGGCTGACGTGGCATCAAACAAAAACTCGCCCTGTTCCGTAAGAATCAGCCCACGTGCATGACGATGAAACAGGGTCGCATCCAGCGATTCTTCCAGCGCGCGAATCTGACGGCTCACAGCGGATTGAGACAAATTGAGCTTGTCCCCCGCATGCGTGAGGCTGCCTGCATCCGCAACCGCGTGAAATATTCTGAGCTTGTCCCAATCCATTGTCGCAACTTTCGTTATCCAATCGCAGCCCTATATGAAACACGTAACAAATTCTACATTCGAACCCGGAAATCGTTGCGTAAACGAGGAAAATTACTATGCAGGTCAGTATTTTTGACCTAAAATGGTGAAAAGTAGAGCACACTAATCCGACGTGGGGAGGCGTCTGATGAGTCAGCCAAAAATCACTCTGAACGACCGTTTCGATCTGTCCAAAAGCCCGGTTCTGTTGAATGGAACACAGGCGCTGGTGCGGCTTATGCTGATGCAAAAGGCGCGCGACCGGGCGGCGGGCCTGAATACGGCGGGTCTGGTAACCGGATATCGCGGCTCGCCCTTGGGCGCAGTCGATTTGCAGATGTCTCGGGCCGAGAAGCAACTGGCGGAAAGTGATGTCACTTTCCAATACGGTCTGAACGAAGATCTGGCCGCCACCGCGTTGTGGGGTAGCCAGCAAGCCGGTTTGCGCGGCGAGGGCAGGTTCGATGGTGTGTTCGGCCTTTGGTATGGCAAGGGCCCCGGCGTTGACCGATCGGGCGACGTGATGCGCCACGCCAACATGGCCGGAACGGCAGAACATGGCGGCGTGTTGATGGCTATGGGGGATGACCATACCGGTGAAAGCTCGACTGTGCTGCATCAGTCGGAATGGTCGTTGGTGGATGCTTATATGCCAGTCGTCAGCCCGGCGGGCGTTCAGGAAATCCTGGACTATGGGCTTTACGGGTTCGCGCTCAGTCGCTTCGCGGGTGTCTGGGTTGGGTTGAAAACGATGAAAGACACGATCGAGGTCACTTCGGTCGTGGATAGCAGCCCGGATCGCATGAAGATCGTCACTCCCAAATTCGAAATGCCCGAGGGCGGCCTGAACATCCGTTTGGTCGATACCCCTCATCTGCAAGAGGCGCGGGTCATCGATTACAAGCGTTTCGCTGCCGAGACGTTTTCGCATGCCAATCGGATGGACAAACGGATTTGGGGTAAACCGGGGGCCAAGATCGGACTGGTAGCTGCCGGTAAAAACTGGCTGGATCTGACGCATGCGCTGTCACTGTTGAACATTGACGAGGCCGAGGCCGAGCGTCTGGGGATCACGACCTACAAGGTTGGTCAGACATTCCCGTTGGATATGAAGGGTTTCCACGACTGGGCAGAAGGTCTGGATCTGATCGTCATCGTCGAGGAAAAGCGCAAATTGATTGAAGTTCAGGTCAAAGAAGCGATCTTTGACGACCGGCGTGGGCGGCGTGTTTATGGCTGGTACAAAGGTGGGGCAGGCACCTTGCATCGTGAAGAGTTGTTCCCGACCCGAGGTGCGCTTGATCCGATCATGATTGCCGAGAAGCTGGGCGATATCCTGATCGAAGAGGGGCGCGATACCGATGGTGTTCGCGCCGGTCTGGCCAGCCTGTCAGACGCACGCCGGGCCGATAACGCGCAGGAAATCGCAGAGCGTCTTCCGTATTTCTGTTCGGGTTGCCCGCATAATAGTTCGACCCGGTTACCCGATGGCAGCCGGGCTTATGCCGGGATCGGGTGTCACTATATGGTTCAGTGGATGGACCGCGAGACGACAGGCTTTACCCATATGGGCGGTGAAGGCGCGAATTGGATCGGGGAAGCACCGTTCTCGAACACAAAGCATGTGTTCCAGAATCTGGGTGACGGCACCTATAACCATTCCGGAGTTCAGGCGATCCGCGCAGCGCTGGCTGCGGGCACCAATATCACCTACAAAATCCTGTTCAACGACGCGGTCGCGATGACGGGCGGACAGGGTAACGAAGGTGGTCTGAGCGCCGAACGTATTATTCGCGAGGTCAAGGCCATGGGTGTTCAGCACGTCGCCCTCGTCTATGACGAAAAAGAAGACGTGAACCTGAAGGCGATGCCCGAGGGTGTCGAGGCGCATGAACGCGCCGAACTGATGAAGGTTCAGGAAAAATTCCGCGACATCGAGGGTGTCTCGGTCATTGTCTACGTCCAGACCTGCGCAGCCGAGAAACGCCGGCGCCGCAAGCGCGGTACGTTTCCTGACCCGGATAAACGCGTGTTCATCAACACCGACATCTGCGAAGGCTGTGGAGATTGCGGTGTGCAGTCGAACTGCGTATCCATCGTGCCGAAACAGACGGAACTGGGACGCAAGCGCACAATCGATCAATCCAGCTGCAACAAGGATTTTTCCTGTGTGAACGGCTTTTGCCCCTCATTCGTGACGCTGGAAGGTGCCAAAGTCCGCAAAGAGGCCGCGATTGAACTTGAACTTCCCGACATGCCGGAACCCGACCTGCCAGGGATCGAAGGCACGCATAATGTGGTGATCACCGGCGTTGGCGGCACCGGTGTTGTCACCATTGGTGCAGTTCTGGCGCAAGCCGCACAGATCGACGGCAAGGGTGCCGGAATGATGGAAATGGCGGGTCTCGCGCAAAAAGGCGGAGCGGTTCATATTCACTGCCGGATTGCCAACAGGCCCGAGGACATCAGCGCCATTCGGGTCGCAACAGGTGAGGCCCATGCCCTGATCGGCGGTGATCTGGTGGTCTCGGCCGGGGCCAAGACGCTGGGGCTGACGCGGGAAGGTCAAACCGGTGCTGTGGTCAACAATCACGAAATCATCACCGGTGATTTCACGCGCGATACGGAATTCCAGATCCCCAGCGATCAGCTGGAACTGGCGCTGCAGGCGCGGTTGAAAGACGGTGTCAGTCTGTTCGACGCCAGCGATCTGGCACGTGTGGTGATGGGGGATTCGATCTATTCAAACATGATGGTGTTTGGCGCAGGCTGGCAACGCGGTTTGCTGCCCATCAGCTATGATGCGATCATGCAAGCGATCGAGTTGAATGGCACCGCGGTCGAGCGCAACAAGCGCGCGTTTGACGTCGGTCGGTGGGCTGTCCTGTACCCTGAAGATGCGGCGGGGCTTTTGTCAGACAAGGTGGCCGATTTGCCGAAGACGCTGGATCAGATCATCGACTTCCGGGCGGGGCATCTGACAGATTATCAGAACGCCCGACTGGCAAAACGCTATCGCAAGCTGGTTGAAAATATCGAAGATGAAAAGACCCGCGAGGCTGCGGCAAGAGGCTATCATAAACTCTTGTCCTACAAGGATGAATACGAGGTCGCCCGGCTATTGCTCAGCAGTCGCGAGAAGGCTGCGGCCGAGTTTGACGGCGATTTCAAGATGACCTTCCATCTCGCCCCGCCTGCTTTGGGCACCAAGGGTGACAATGGCCGGCCAAGAAAGCGCGCTTTTGGCGAATGGTTCCTTGGTCCCCTGAAGGTGCTTGCAAAGCTGAAAGCGATCCGCGGCACGCCGCTGGATGTGTTTGGCTACAGCGTCGAGCGCCGGATGGAACGCGCGCTGATCCGGCAATATGAAAAGGACATGAAAGAGGTCCTTCCAAAACTGACACCACAGACCCGCGACGCGATAGCCGCGCTGGCCCGGTTGCCGCTGGACATCCGGGGATTCGGACCCGTCCTTGTGGAAAGCGAGGCCAAGGCGGCAAAGCGACGGGAAGAATTGCTGGCCGTCATCCGCGATGGCGGACCTCAGCTGCAAGCTGCGGCTGAATGACGTTTCACAGGCTTGTCACGTTTCTTGGGCAGGAAATTCGCCTATAAAAAGACAGGCAAGTTTTCGGAGACCAAAATGCCCTCGCGCCACCATGTCGCCCGTGACATCTCATATGCGTATTCCGCCGAAACCAAAGGCGGTCGCATGGTGATCAAGTTGATGGAAAATACCACAGGTCGCCTGCGGTTGATCAAGCGCGCGGACGGGTACGAGCGGGATGTGGCGCGGGGTCGGGATTTCTGGGCGGTTATGGTCGAACGGTATGGGCTGACTCTGGACGTGGTGGGTGGCGCGCTCAGCAATATTCCCAAAGAGGGCCCGATCATCCTGATCGCCAATCACCCTTATGGTATTCTGGACGGGTTGATGATGGGGCATATCCTGTCACAGACCCGCGGAGATTTTCGCATTCTCGCCAACCACGTGTTCCGCAAGGCCGAAGATTTGAATCGCGTCGTGCTGCCGATTTCGTTTGATGCCACGAAAGAGGCGATGAAGCTGAACCTCGACACCCGAAAGACCGCGCTGAATTACCTGGGCGATGGCGGTGCCATCGGGATTTTCCCGGGCGGAACGGTCAGCACCGGCGCGAAACCTTTCTCGCACCCCATGGACCCGGGTTGGCGTGGCTTTACCGCCCGGATGGTGGCCAAGTCCGAGGCCACCGTGGTGCCGGTTTTCTTTGACGGACATACGTCGCGCCTGTTCCAGATCGCAAGCCATTTGCACAATACATTACGCATGGGCTTGCTCATTAAAGAGTTCAAGAAACGTGTGGATACGCCGGTTCAGGTGGTTATTGGTGAGCCTATCGGGCGCGACGTTCTGGACCCATTGGGCAAGGATACGCGCAAGATGATGGATTTCCTGCGCGAAGCCACGTATGAGCTGTCTCCGAAGCCGCTGAAGTCTTATGATTATGGCTATGAATTTGAGGAACGGCATCGCGCCTGAAGGGTAAATGGCAGTAGGTATTTTTGATTCTGGTCTGGGCGGTCTGACCGTCCTGAACGCCGCGCAGAAACGTCTGCCCGAGGTGGACTTCCTGTATTACGCCGACAGCGCGCATGCGCCCTACGGCGTGCGGGATGCCGAGGATATCTATCAACTGACCCGCCGGGCGGTAAACGATTTGTGGGCGCGGGGGTGTAATCTGGTGATTCTGGCCTGCAACACAGCCAGCGCGGCGGCGTTGCGTCGGATGCAGGAAGAAGGCGTGCCCGAGGGCAAGCGCGTATTGGGCGTGTTCGTGCCGCTTATCGAAGCGCTGACCGAGCGGCAATGGGGCGACAACTCTCCGCCACGCGAGGTCGCGGTTCAGCATGTGGCCTTGTTTGCCACGCCCGCGACCGTGTCCAGCCGGGCCTTTCAGCGCGAACTGGCCTTTCGGGCGATCGGAGTGGACGTCGAGGCGCAGTCCTGTGGCGGTGTTGTGGATGCCATCGAAGACGGGGACCTGATTTTGGCCGAGGCGCTGGTCAGGTCGCATGTCGACGCGTTGAAACGCAAGATGCCCGAACCTCAGGCAGCCATTTTGGGCTGCACGCATTACCCGTTGATGGCCGAAGAGTTTCAGGCCGCGCTGGGTCCTGATGTGAAGGTCTACAGTCAGGGAGATCTGGTGGCAGAGAGCCTTGCAGATTACCTGCAGCGGCATCCGGCCATGCTGGGCGAAGGCGACGGCGGGTTTCTGACCACGGGCAAAGCCCCGGTTGTTTCAGATCGCGCAACGCAGTTTTTGCGACGACAAATCACCTTTGAAGCCGCCTGACCTAGGTCAAGGACGGCGCAATCCCGATTCTCTAATTCAATGACCGTCGCATCGGCGGTCGATACATGTGACATACGAAGGAAACGAGGTCTGACATGACCCATAAAATCGCAATTCTGGGCGCCTCTGGCTATACCGGTGCCGAACTGGTGCGGCTGATCGCCGAGCACCCGAACATGGAAATTGTAGCCTTGGCGGCCGAGCGGAAAGCCGGGCAATCGATGGATCAGGTTTTTCCGCACCTGCGCCATCTGAACCTGCCTGTGTTGTGCAAGATATCTGAGATCGACTTTTCATCGGTGGACCTTTGCTTTTGCGCCTTGCCGCACAAGACCAGCCAGGACGTCATCCGCACGTTGCCCAAAAACCTGAAAATCGTTGATCTGTCTGCTGATTTTCGCCTGCAAGAGGCAGATGAGTATGAAAAATGGTACGGGAACCCGCATGGGGCATTGGATCAGCAGGCCGAGGCCGTCTACGGCCTGACAGAATTTTACCGGGACGACATCCGGTCGGCGCGGTTGGTTGCGGGCACAGGCTGCAACGCGGCGACCGGCCAATACGTGTTGCGGCCTTTGATTTCCGCGGGCGTGATTGATCTGGATGATATCATTCTGGATCTGAAATGCGCGGTGTCCGGGGCAGGGCGATCGCTAAAGGAAAACCTGCTGCACGCGGAATTGAGCGAAGGTTACAACGCCTATGCCGTGGGTGGTACGCACCGGCATTTGGGCGAGTTTGATCAGGAATTCTCCAAACTCGCCGGACGTACGGTACATGTGCAGTTTACGCCGCACCTGATCCCGGCGAACCGGGGCATTCTGGCGACCTCGTACGTGAAGGGCGACCCGCAAAGCGTTTATGAAACACTGCAATCAACCTATGAGGCCGAGCCCTTTATTCAGGTTCTGCCATTTGGCGAAACCCCTTCAACACATCATGTTCGGGGGTCGAACTACTGCCATATCGGCGTTGTCGGGGACCGGATCGAGCGGCGTGCAATTGTTGTCGCCGCGTTGGATAACCTGACGAAAGGTAGCAGTGGGCAAGCCTTGCAGAACGCCAACCTGATGTTAGGTGAAACCGAAACCGCAGGCCTGATGATGGCCCCATTGTTCCCATGAGGACGGTATGAAAACGCTCAAGAAACGTCGTCGAGTTCAGGTGATCCTGTTGGCCGTTGTGGCCCTTGTGCTGGCCACGGGTCTGATCGGTTACGCCATGCGCGATGGCATCAACTTTTTCCGCTCGCCCAGCGAGGTGATTGCGGAGCCGCCAAAGCCGAGTGAAGTGTTTCGCATTGGCGGATTGGTCGAGGAAGGCTCGATCATTCGCGGGCAGGGCGAAACGGTGCATTTTGTCGTGACGGATGGCGGGGAAAGCGTGCCGGTGGCGTTCACCGGGGTATTGCCGGATCTGTTCTCGGAAAATCAGGGAATGGTGGGAACCGGAAGCTATGTGAACGGCGTCTTTGAAGCCACTGAGATTCTGGCGAAACATGACGAGACATATATGCCGAAGGAAGTTGTTGACGCGCTGAAAGAACAAGGCGTTTACAAGGAAGGTGACGAAAGCTGAATGCAGCTTTGCTGCATGCCTCCGGCGGAGGTATTTTTGAACAGAAGAAGAAGGGGCGTTGCGCCGAATGGGCGGGCAGCGCCCTTTGCCTTTTTGATGGGTTAATTGAAATGCGGGACGGTTTGGGCATCTGATCAAGGGATGGGTGTATGAAAACGGTTCGACAGATTGCCCGGGAGATCGTCGCCCGGGAAGGCGGTTACGTGGATGATCCTGATGATCCCGGGGGTGCGACAAAACGTGGTGTCACCATACATACGCTGCGGCATTTGGGGATGGACCTGACCGGGGACGGCAAAGTGGATCGTCGCGATGTGCGCGCCCTGAGTGAGGATCAGGCGATCGCAATATTTCTGGAGCACTATTACGAAAAGCCACGTATCCAAATGTTGCCTGCGGCAGTTAGGCCGTCGGTTTTTGATATGTATGTGAATGCCGGCGGACAGGCGGTGAAACTGTTGCAAACGTTGCTGCGGCATATGGGCTATGATCTGGCGGTCGACAGCGTCATCGGCCCTGAGACCGCGCAGGCGACGGCGGATGCCGGGGCATCGGACGTGGGGCTTTTGCGGGATGCGTACGGGATCGCCCGGCGCAATTTTTATTTCCGCTTGGCGGATCGCAGACCGGCCTCGCGAAAATATGTACGTACTCGGGTTGGTGGCAAAGGCGGTTGGATCAAGCGAGCCGAGGCCTTTGTTTCGCCGAAATATCATCTGAGCAAAGTTGAATTTGAACAAAGGATATCCGCATGGGACTGATTGCGAGCATTTTCGGATTGTTGTTCGGTGGCGGGCGCAACGTGGTGAGGGAGACAGCCGAGATTTTTCGGGAAGGGGCGGATGAAGGTGCCGCGCGGGCCGTTTCTTTGCGCACGGATGCATTGGCGCAATTCGGGGCTGAGTTTCAACTGACACAACGCGGTATGTTCGACCGTTTTGTGGACGGTTTGAACCGCCTGCCGCGCCCGGCCCTGGCTTTGGGGACGTTGGGGCTGTTTTTGGCGGCCATGATAGATCCCTTGTGGTTTGCCGCGCGGATGCAGGGGATTGCGCTGGTTCCCGAGCCGTTGTGGTGGCTTTTGGGGGTGATCGTCAGCTTTTATTTCGGTGCCCGTCATCAGGCAAAGGCACAGGAGTTTCAGCGAGAGGTCGGTGCGGCGTTGAGGCGGACGCCGGATGTCGTTGCCAATCTCGATCAATTGCTGGACTTGCGGGAAGACGGCGACCCGGACGACAGGTCAAAGGCGATCATGTCGGCGGATCATAATCCCGCTCTGGATGATTGGAAACGGCGACGTGGTGGATAGGCCGCGACACTATGTGCAGCAACGTTGAGTGAAAGTGAATGGTCCTTGCCCCGCGCTGCGCGTATAAATGGGCCATGATTACAGAACTCGGTCACTTCGCCTTAATCCTCGCGTTTCTGGTTGCCATCGTGCAAGCGGTGGTGCCCTTTATTGGAGCCGCAAAACGGTGGCCGGGTTGGATGGGGTTTGCTGAACCCGCTGCGGTAACGCAGTTCCTTTTGACCGGGTTTTCGTTTGCTGCGTTGGTCTGGGCCTTCATGGCTTCGGATTTCTCATTGCGGATTGTGGTGGAAAACAGCCATTCCGCGAAGCCGATGTTGTACAAGATCAGCGGAACATGGGGCAATCACGAAGGTTCCATGCTGCTGTGGGTGCTGATCGTGACCTTGTTTGGCGCCATGGCCGCGGTGTTCGGCGGAGGGTTGCCGCCAACGCTCAAGGCGCGGGTGCTTTCAGTGCAGGCGGCGATCGGTGTCGCGTTTTTTGCGTTCATTCTGTTCACATCGAATCCGTTCGACCGGCTTCCGGTCCCGCCCTTTGACGGGCGCGATCTGAACCCGTTGTTGCAAGACCCGGGTTTGGCCTTTCACCCACCGTTTCTGTATCTTGGTTATGTAGGGCTGAGTATGGCATTCAGCTTTGCGGTTGCCGCCCTGATCGAAGGTCGCATCGATGCGGCCTGGGGACGATGGGTGCGGCCCTGGACACTGGCAGCGTGGGTCTTTTTGACCATCGGCATCGCCTTGGGATCATGGTGGGCCTATTACGAGTTGGGCTGGGGCGGATTCTGGTTCTGGGATCCCGTCGAGAACGCCTCGTTCATGCCATGGCTTCTGGCGGCGGCGCTTCTGCATTCGGCTATTGTTGTGGAAAAACGGGAGGCGCTGAAAAGCTGGACCATCCTGTTGGCGATCATCGCTTTCGGGTTCTCGCTGATCGGGACGTTTATTGTGCGGTCGGGTTTGCTGACCTCGGTTCATGCTTTTGCAAATGACCCCGAGCGCGGGGTGTTCATCCTGTTCATTCTGGTGATTTTCATTGGCGGAGCGTTGACGTTGTTTGCGGCGCGTGCGCAGGCGATGGAGGCCAAAGGCGTGTTCGGAATGGTCAGCCGCGAAAGCGCGCTGGTGGTGAATAACATCCTGCTGGCCGTCAGCTGTTTCGTGGTGTTCTTCGGCACGTTGTGGCCGATGGTGGCCGAGATGGCGTTTGACCGCAAACTCTCGGTCGGGGCGCCGTTCTTCAACTTCGCTTTCACGCCCTTCATGGTCGTGTTGGGGTTGGTTCTGCCGGTCGGGGCTATCCTTCCATGGAAACGCGGTCGACTGGGGCGTGCGGCGTGGTCGCTGCGCTATGCTTTTGTTCTTGCCGTGGCGTTGGCGATACTGGTCTGGGTTATGCAGACAGGCCGTAGCGCGCTGGGGCCGGTGGGGCTTTTCCTCGGCGCGTGGATCACGTTTGGAGCGATCATTGATCTCTGGAGCCGGACAGGCCGCAAGGGCAGCCTGACGCGTCTGTTCCGCCTGCCGGGCGCAGACTGGGGCAAAGCCGTTGCACATACCGGATTGGGCGTGACCATTTTCGCCATTGCCGGTCTGACCGCATGGGAGGTCGAAGATATTCGTGTCGCACAGCCCGGGCAACCGTTCGAGGTCGGGCAATTCACCCTGACCTTGCAGGATGTCCGCCGGGTGCAGGGGCCGAACTACTTTTCGACCACTGCGGATGTTGGGATCGAAAAAAACGGGCGGCAGATGACAACTCTGCATCCTGAAAAGCGCGACTATCCGGTGGCGCGGATGCCCACAACCGAAGCGGCCATCGATTACCGGTTCTTGGGCGACCTCTATGTCGTCATCGGGGATCAGCAGGCCGATGGTGGCTGGGTGATGCGGACCTATATCAAGCCTCTGGCCAACTGGATCTGGGGCGGGTGCATTCTGATGTCATTGGGCGGTTTGCTAAGCCTGATGGATCGCCGGTTCCGCGTGGCGGCAGGCGCGCGCAAGACGCCTGCGACAGGAGTGCCTGCAGAATGAAACGTCTGGTCCTGATCCTCATGATGATTGCGACGCCGGTCTTCGCCGTTCAGCCGGATGAAGTTCTTGACGACCCGGCGCTTGAGGCGCGGGCGCGGGATATCAGCACGGGCTTGCGCTGTCTTGTTTGCCGCAACGAGAGCATTGATGAAAGCAACGCGGAACTGGCGCGGGATTTGCGCCTGTTGCTGCGCGAACGGTTGGTGGCGGGCGACACCGATCAGGAAGCTGTGGATTTCATCGTCGAACGTTATGGCGAATACGTTCTGCTGAACCCGACAACCAAGGGGGCAAACCTGTTCCTCTGGTTGGCAGGGCCGATCATGTTATTGGTTGCCGCAGGCATGGGCTGGAACTTTCTGCGCAAGCGATCGCAGCCTCAGGTAAGTGCAGATCAGGACAAGCTCAGCGACGAAGAGCAGGAGCGTCTGCGGCGAATTCTGGAAAACTGACGCGCCGTTCACCTTTCCCTTCTCGAGCATCTCAGTCAGAGTTGCATGAAACTCGGAACAGAGGGGGGATGATGGAGTACGAAGAAATTCGGCTGGAGATTTCGGACGATTTGGCGGTTCTGACCTTGAATCGTCCGGACAAGATGAATGCGCTGACCACGCAGATGCGGGCCGAGATCACTCATGCCATGAAAATTGCAGCGCAGGATGCCCGCGCCATTGTGTTGACCGGCGCAGGGCCCGCTTTTTGTTCTGGTCAGGATCTGGGCGATGCGTCCAGCACTGGCAAGATCGATCTGGAAGGCACTTTGCGCGACGAATACGAACCCATGCTGGAGGCGGTCTATGCCTGTCCGGTGCCGACCATAGCAGCCGTCAACGGTGCGGCTGCTGGGGCAGGGGCCAATCTGGCCTTGTGCGCGGATGTGGTGATCGCGACAGAAAGCGCCTATTTCCTGCAGGCATTCGCCCGGATCGGCTTGTTGCCGGACGCCGGAGGCACGTGGTTCATGCCGCGCCAAATGGGCTTTGCCAAAGCCATGGGGGCCGCGCTTTTTGCAGACAAGATCAGTGCCCGGCAGGCTGATGATTGGGGGCTGATCTGGGAAGCTGTGTCGGATGGCAGCTTTGACGCGCATTGGCGCAAACGCGCGGATTATCTGGCCAAGGGACCAACAGCCGGGTTTGGCGCGATCAAGAAGGCCATTCGCGGCACCTATGACAACAGCCTGTCGGAACAGTTGAAGACTGAAGCACATTTGCAGGGGGAATGCGGACGAACGCGGGATTTTTCCGAAGGCGTCGTGGCCTTCATGCAAAAACGCCCCCCGAAATTCGAGGGGCGCTAAAGCAGCACATTCAAGCGCGGCGGCGGCGGCGTGTCCGCCGCTCGGGCGCGGCGGTATCGCCTGTGCCGTCCGAGGCCGATGTAAAGGGTCCCAGCGCGTCGGTGATCTGATCCAGGGTCGGGCGATCCTGACGCGGACGGGTATCCAGGGCCTCGCGCATCTTGCGCAGGTGGTCGGGTGTGGTACCGCAGCAACCGCCCACGATGGTTGCACCGGAATCACGCGCCATGGCAGCGTAATCGCCCATCAACTCGGGCGTACCATCATAGTGGATATGTCCGTTGACGTATTTCGGAATACCGGCGTTGCCTTTCGAAATCAGCGGCTTTTCCGTACCCTGCGCGACAAAACCCAGAACCGTGCGCAGGATGTCCGAGGCACCCGTGCCGCAATTTGCACCAAACGCCACCGGCGGGTTGGCCATGGTATCGACCATCATCGCCAGATCCGAGGAGGTCACGCCCATCATCGTCCGGCCAGCGGTGTCAAAGCTCATGGTGCCACACCATGGCATATCTGCCAGCGCGAAGGCTTCGGCGGCTGCGCGGAGTTCTTCCGGGGCGCTGATGGTCTCGAGCCACAGCACATCGGCACCGCCATCTTTCAGAGCCTCGGCCTGTTCGTGAAACATCTCGACCGCGTCGGCATGAGACAGGCTGCCAACAGGTTCCATAATCTCGCCTGTGGGGCCGACAGAACCTGCAACAATCACCGTCCGGTCCGAAGCATCGGCGACCTCGCGGCCCAGTTCGGCACCTATACGGTTCAACTCCCCCACCCGGTTTTGCGCGTCGTGCAGTTTCAGGCGCGCTGCGGTGCCACCGAACGTGTTGGTCAGAAACAGATCGCTGCCCGCATCGATAGACCCCTGATACAGCGCCTTGATCTTATCCGGGGCGTCTACGTTCCACAGCTCTGGCGCGTCTCCGGATTGAAGACCCATATTGAACAGGTTGGTTCCGGTTGCGCCATCCGCAAGGATAACATCGACACGATCCAGTAGGGTGCTGAGTGCATTCGTCATGGGGTATTCCAAAATATAAGGCCAAAACCTATCAAATAGAGACGCCCCGTGTCTCATGACCGGGGCGTCAAATCAAACTCATAAAACTCATGAAGATAATGAGTTTTGTCTTTTATGGGATCAGGCTTCGGATTCCGAGATCACCTGAACCTTGGCTTCGGCCAGAAGTTCCGCCATCTTTTCGCGGATTTTGGCTTCGTCTGCCAGGTCGCCAAGATAGCCCTTAACAGCCTCGACAACGTCGTCTTCGCTGACATTCTGCAGGTCCGTATGGACAAGCTGCTGACCGTATTTGCGGGCGTGCTCAACGGTTTCGCCTTTCAGCGCGGACGCCCAGACAGCCATGAACCGATTGCGACGCATCCTTGCGATGAACTGCATCTTTTCGTCATGGGCAAATTTGCTTTCAAACGCGGCTTCACGCTCGTCGAATGTGGTCATTGGTGGGGACCCCTTGGATAACATGTTCTTTCCTGATGATATGACTATACGACGCGTCGGGTGCAAGGTATTTGCGCTGCGTCAAACCCTCTCGGGTCAGTAAACTTGCGGGAAGGCGGGGCTTGCACTATGAGGGCGCCAACGCGAAGGGACTCATTCCCTCGCCCCGGTCGTGAAAGGTCGCTTATGGCGCGTCGCAAGAAGATATATGAAGGTAAGGCAAAGATCCTGTATGAAGGCCCCGAGCCCGGCACAATCGTGCAGTATTTCAAGGACGACGCCACCGCCTTCAACGCGGAAAAAAAGGATGTCATCGATGGCAAGGGCGTTCTCAACAACCGCCTGAGCGAGTTTTTCATGACCGGCCTGGCCCAGATCGGCGTACCGAACCACTTCATCCGTCGTCTGAACATGCGCGAGCAACTGGTTCGCAATTGCGAGATCGTTCCGTTGGAAGTGATTGTGCGCAACTATGCGGCCGGGTCTATGTCCAAACGTCTGGGTATCGCCGAAGGCACGCAACTGCCGCGTCCAATTGTCGAGTATTGCTATAAAGATGACGCTCTGGGCGATCCGCTGGTCACCGAAGAGCATATCGCCGCCTTCGGCTGGGCCAGCCAGCAGGATATGGATGATATCCTCAGCATCGCGCTGCGCGTGAACGATTTCCTCAGCGGTGTCATGCTTGCGGTCGGTATCCGGCTGGTTGATTTCAAAATCGAGATCGGGCGCGTGTTCGAGGGCGATTTCCAACGTCTGATTGTGGCAGACGAGATCAGCCCCGATAGCTGCCGTCTGTGGGATATCGAAACGGGTCAGAAGTTGGACAAGGACGTGTTCCGCCGCGATTTGGGCAACCTGACCGACGCCTATTCCGAGGTCGCGCGCCGTTTGGGTGTTCTGCCAAAAAGCAACGTGACCAAACCGACACTGATCAACTGATCCTGCCGGGCTCTGGCAGGATACTCGAACAAGTCAAAGCGGGGGAGGATCCCGCGCACATTGAAACGGACCGGAAACCGGCCCATGAACGGAGAAATTTAAGATGAAGGCTCGGGTGCATGTGATGCTCAAGAACGGGGTTCTCGACCCGCAGGGTGAAGCGGTGCGTCACGCATTGGGTGCCATGGGCTTTGATCAGGTCGAGGGCGTGCGTCAGGGCAAGGTGATCGACCTGGAACTGGCCGACGGGGCCACCGAAGCCGACATTACCGAGATGTGCGAGAAGCTGTTGGCCAACACGGTCATCGAACGCTACGAGATCGAATTGGTCTGACCAAATGCGGGCCGCGCGACTGATCACCTATCGTCAGCCGCTGGAACTGACGAGCATCCCGGACCCTGAACCGTCAGAGGATGGCGTCGTCGTTCGGGTTCTGGCCTGTGGCGTGTGCCGGTCCGACTGGCACGCCTGGACCGGATCGGACCCTGATGTCGTTCTGCCTATCACTCCCGGACACGAGTTTTGCGGCGAGGTCGCGGCCACCGGTGCAAGAGTCAATCGCTGGAAGGTCGGGGACAGGGTGATCGCACCCTTCATTCTTGCCTGCGGCCATTGCCCGGATTGCGCGCAGGGCCATCAGACGATTTGTGCCAGACAAGTTGTGCCGGGCTTTACCTGTGATGGTGCTTTTGCGGAATATATCGCCGTCGCCCATGCCGATGCCAACCTGACTGTACTGCCGGACAACCTGGCCCCTGACATCGCGGCTGCGCTGGGGTGCCGTGTCACCACTGCGTGGCAGGCGCTTGTTGGCCGGGCCCGCGTGCAGGGTGGAGAGTGGCTGGCCGTGTTTGGTGGGGGCGGTGTCGGCATCTCGACCCTTTTGCTGGGCAAGGCTCTGGGCGCGCGGGTTGTTGTGGTCGATATAACTGATGAAAAGCTGAACTATGCCACCCGTCTGGGTGCTGACGCTGTGGTGAATGCCGCCACTTCAGACGCCGTAGAAGCCGTGAAAGACATCACCGGCGGTGGGGCTCATGTGACGATCGAGGCGCTGGGGATCGAAACTACCACAGTGGCGGCACTGCGATCTCTGCGAAAGCTGGGCCGTATGGTGCAAATCGGAATGCCTGCCGGCGCGCATGTGACGATGGCTTTGCCGATGGATGCTCTTTACTCGGGTCAGCTTGAAATCTATGGAACCCGCGGAATGCCAAGCTGGCGCTACCCGTCGCTTTTGTCCCTGATCTCGGGCGGCTCTGTAGACCTGAGCCCGCTTGTCACGCGACACATATCTTTGAACCAGGTAAGTGACGAGCTTGCCGCCTTTGACGTCCCAGCGCCCGCCGGAGTCGCGGTCGTTACCGATTTTGCCTGTTAGGAGGGCCCGCCATGCGTGCAGCTGTCATCGTTTTCCCCGGTTCGAACTGTGACCGTGACCTCGCCGTCGCCTTCGAACACGCGGGCTTTCAGGTCGAGATGGTCTGGCACAAGGACGCCGAGCTGCCGCAGGGCATCGATATCGTAGGGGTTCCCGGCGGGTTTTCGTATGGTGATTATCTGCGCTGCGGCGCAATCGCGGCCCAATCGCCAATCTGTAAGGCGCTTGCGGGGCATACCGAGCGGGGCGGTTACGCTCTGGGCATCTGCAACGGCTTTCAGGTCCTGACCGAAACCGGCATTTTGCCGGGTGCGCTGTTGCGCAATGCCGGGTTGAAATACATCTGCCGCACGGTTGGCCTGAAGGTTGTCACCAGCGACAGCGCTTTTACCGAGGGGTATAATGCAGGGGATGTGATCGGTATTCCGATCGCGCATCACGATGGCAATTATTTCGCCGATGACGAAACCCTCGCAGAGTTGCGCGCCGAGGACCGGATCGCCTTCACTTATGCTGAAAATCCAAATGGTTCGCGCGATGATATTGCGGGCATCCTGTCGCACAACCGGCGCGTGTTGGGCATGATGCCTCATCCAGAGCGTGCGGCGGATTCAGGCCACGGCGGCACCGACGGAACGGCGCTCTTCCGCGCATTGTCATCTGTATTGACCCCCGCGTGACTTGAGGTCCCCGCCGCAGGCGCGTAGCGTTTTGGGATGAATGCAAAAAACCAACCCAAACCAAAACGGTTGCTGTCGCGTCTGCGTGGCGCGCCGATGGGTTGGCGTCTGCGGCTTGCGCTGTTTACCTTGTTGGTGGTGGCCTTTGCGACGGTCTGGGTCACGAACAATCTGCTGACCGACCGGTTTACAGAATCGACGCGCAACCGCGCAGAATTGCGACTGGCACTGTATTCCGGCAACCTTTTGAGCGAACTGAGACGCAACGCCATTGTGCCGCAATTGTTGGCGCGCGATCCTACTCTGATCTCGGCCTTGCAATCGGTCGATTACTCGCTGTCGACGCAGCGGCTGATTTCGTTTGTTGAAGAAATCGGAGCCGCCTCGTTGATGTTGCTGGATGGGGATGGGCGCACGGTGGCGGCAACCGACCGGAACCGTCTGGGCGAGGCGCATCGAAGCTCGCCTTATTTCATTGATGCGATCCGATCCAACGCCACCATATTCTCGGTCATTTCCAAGGAATCCGGAGGCTATAGCTTTGTCTATTCCCGTCGGATGGAAGCCGGATCGGAAATCCTTGGCGTCATCGTGGTCGAGGTTGACCTGCAGAAGTTTGAACGCGCCTGGTCGGGTATTTCCGACGCGGTGATGGTGATGGACAGCACCGGAACGATCATTCTGTCGACCGAGCCGCGCTGGCGGGGGCAGGATGAGGCTTCAGCCCTGTTGCTGCAACCGCCGCAAAACGCCATCCAACGTGCGATCCGGGTCACGACCGATTGGACGGCGCTGCCTGCCGATGCTTATCTGAAAGGCGAGGCGGTGATGCGGATGGAAACGCGCATTCCGTTCCGGGGGTGGCAGATGACCTCGTTCACCACATACTCGTCCATTCGCGAACGGGTGAACGGGGTTTTGGCGCTGGAAATTATGGGGTTTGCGATTCTTCTGGCGCTGGCCTTCTATGCGCTCAGCCGTCGCGCGACGTCGCGGATGACCCTGTTTCAACGCGAGTCGGCAGAGCTTCGCGCATTGAATGCCCGCCTGCAGCGGGAAATTGCTGAGCGGGAACGAGTTGAAAAGACGCTGGAAGTTGCCGAACAGACGCTGGCGCAAAGCTCGAAACTGGCAGCTTTGGGCGAGATGTCGGCGGCGGTCAGTCACGAGTTGAACCAACCTCTGGCAGCGATGAAAACCTACCTTGCGGGGGCCCGGTTGCTGCTGCGCCGCAACCGTCCGGAAGAGGCGCTGGCCAGCTTTGGTCGTATCGATGGTTTGATCGAGCGGATGGGCGCGATCACACGACAACTCAAATCCTATGCCCGCAAAGGGGCAGACGCGTTTTCGCCTGTAAATCTTGGAGAAGCGCTGGCCTCATCCCTGTCGATGATGGAACCTCAGCTGCGTCAGCGCCACGTGAAGATCACTCAGATTTTGCCGGAAGCGCCGGTGGTGGTTATGGGGGACCGGATGCGGATCGAGCAGGTGATGGTCAACCTCTTGCGCAATGCGCTGGACGCCACCAAATCTGTTGCAGAGCCGGATGTCGAAATCATCCTGGCCGCCGGTGACCAGGCGGTTCTGACGGTACGCGACAATGGACACGGGATTGAGGACATCGAAAACTTGTTCGAGCCGTTTTATACTACCAAACGCCCCGGGGATGGCGTGGGTCTGGGGCTTGCCATCTCGTCCGGGATCGTGAACGACCATGGTGGACGGTTGACCGCGCGCAATGCCCAGCATGGCGGCGCAGTATTTGAGATGCAATTGCCCATATTGGGCAGCGACGGCCTGGAGGCCGCAGAATAAAAGGGAAGACTATGGCACAGGCCATGAAGATTGCCATCGTGGATGACGAACAGGACATGCGTCAGTCGATCAGCCAGTGGCTGGCGCTTTCGGGCTATGACACCGAGACGTTTTCCAGCGCCGAGGATGCACTCAAGGTTCTGGGGCCGGAATACCCGGGTATCGTGATCTCGGACATCAAGATGCCGGGAATGGATGGTATTCAGTTGCTGAAAAAGCTGATGGGGGCGGACAGCACGCTTCCGGTGATCATGATCACCGGTCACGGCGACGTGCCCATGGCGGTTGAAGCGATGCGTGTCGGGGCCTTCGACTTTCTGGAAAAGCCCTTCAATCCTGATCGCATGTCCGAGCTTGCGAAACGTGCCAGCAATGCGCGGCGTCTGACATTGGACAATCGGGCACTGCGGCGTGAGCTGTCAGGCGGCACCCAGATCATGAACAAGCTGATCGGCGCCAGCCCTGTGATGGAGCGGTTGCGCGAAGATATTCTCGATCTGGGGCAGGCGGATGGTCACGTTCTGATCGACGGAGAGACCGGCACTGGAAAGACATTGGTCGCTCATGCCTTGCACGCCGTGGGCAGCCGGGCGGGCAAGAAATTCGTTCTGGTCTCGTGCGCGGCGTTGGAGGAGGACGCCCTGTCAAAGCGTCTGTTCGGTCCGATGCAGCCCGAAGACACGCAATTGCCCGCCATTGAAGAGGCGCGCGGCGGGACGTTGGTGCTGGAGGATGTCGAGGCGCTGAGTGACACACTGCAGGCCCGTTTGTTGAGCGTGATGAATCAGCAGGGCACGCCGGCGGAAACGCGTATTGTTGCGATCTCGAACCTGCAGGAAGCGGGCAAGACCAGCGAGGATGTTCTGCGCCCCGATCTGTTCTACCGGCTGGCCGCGCTGCGGATCACCATGCCTCCGCTGCGTCAGCGCGGAGAGGATATTCTGTCGCTGTTCACGCGTCTGAGCGAGCAATTTGCCGAGGAATACGGCTGTGACGCGCCTCAGGTCAGCGCGCAGGAGGCTGCGCAGTTGCTGCAAGCTCCGTGGCCGGGGAACGTACGGCAATTGATCAATATAGCGGAACGTGCCGTGCTTCAGTCGCGACGCGGGTCCGGAACAATTGCCTCGCTGTTGATGTCGGATCATGAGGAAATGCAGCCGGTGATGACCACCGAAGGTAAGCCGCTGAAAGAATATGTCGAGGCGTTTGAACGGATGCTGATCGACAACACGATGCGTCGGCACAAGGGGTCGATCGCCTCGGTGATGGACGAGCTTTGCCTGCCGCGTCGGACGCTGAACGAGAAGATGGCCAAATACGGTCTGCAACGATCTGATTATTTGTGACAGGAGGGGGCCAGCCCCCTCTTGAGCCTGCGGCTCAATTCACCCCCGGGATATTTTTGGCCAGATGAAGAGATCCAGTAGCCCTTCTGTTGCGGTCATGCAGTTTGCCCATTGTCTTTTCCACAGGACTGCTTTTATGGTGTCGGAACGGGCTGGGCGATTTCACGCCTGCAAGTCCCGCACCTTTGAGTTTCGCTGCTGATCCGGTGCTGAGGATCAAACCCCCACGGTTCAGCAGGCCGATTGTGCCCCACCCGGGGCAGTTGAGTACCTGAGCCCGCGCTATCGGGCGAAAGGAATAAATGGGCAGGCAGCAGCACACTGCGCCTGTCGGAGAAGAACCGCGATGACGCGCGCGCAACGATTGAACATACGGGCAGGGGGCCAAAGCGCCAGACCCTGCCGCGCGCCGTCTGATATCGCCCGTACAAGACACCTCCCCAAAAGCGCCTGTCCGCCTGGACGGGTCAGGACAACGCGTTTGGCGCGGTGCACCAAG
Source organism: Ruegeria sp. K11 (assembly GCF_056531905.1). Lineage (NCBI taxonomy): Bacteria > Pseudomonadati > Pseudomonadota > Alphaproteobacteria > Rhodobacterales > Roseobacteraceae > Ruegeria > Ruegeria sp. K11. Next base: position 152,484 of record NZ_JBQFMP010000006.1, on the reverse strand, counting down.
GACACATGGCTAAGAAAATGCTTATCGATGCCACCCACGCGGAGGAAACCCGCGTCGTGGTGGTCGACGGAAACAAGGTTGAGGAATTTGACTTTGAATCCGAAAACAAACGCCAGCTTGCTGGCAACATCTATCTTGCAAAGGTAACTCGGGTCGAGCCGTCGCTGCAGGCGGCATTTGTTGATTACGGCGGGAACAGGCACGGGTTCCTGGCGTTTTCAGAGATTCATCCCGACTATTACCAGATCCCCGTCGCGGATCGCGAGGCACTGATGGAGGAAGAGCGCGCCTATGCCGAGGCGATGAAGGCGCGGGATGAGGCCGATGAGGCCAAGCAGAAAAAGCGCCGATCCCGTTCTCGCAGCAAGGCTGCGGACGTCAAATCGGAGGATGCTGTCGAAACGCTTGAGGTGTCTTCAGAACCCAATGGGATGGAAACCATTGATCTGGATGAAGGCGAAGAAGCAGCTGATCTGGCTGTACCCGAAGGTACCTCTCCGATAGAGCGGGTCGCGGATACGCCGGTTGAAGAACCAGCCGATGAAACTGAGGCGGCAGAGCAGCCAGAGGCTGTGAGCGAGGATGACGCGGCCGGGTCGGACGCGGTCATTGCAGAGGACGCGCCCGCCGTTGAGGCACCGTCTGCGGAGGAGAATGAAGCAGCGAACGTCGAAGTAGAGCCCGCAGAGGGTATCTCGGAAGACGCGAACGAAGAGGCACCCGTTGCTGAATTACAGGCTGACAAGTCGGAAGAAGCCTCGGATTCCGACGCCGATGCGGATGAAGGTGAAGAACGCGTTGATGCGACTTCGAAGGACTCATCGATTGAGTCGGTGGCGGATGAAGACGACAGCGAAGACATTCGTCCACCGCGCAAACCCCGTCCACGGCGGTACAAGATTCAGGAAGTCATCAAGGTGCGCCAGGTTCTGCTGGTGCAGGTCGTCAAGGAAGAACGCGGCAACAAGGGCGCGGCGCTGACGACGTATCTGTCTCTGGCCGGTCGTTACTGTGTCTTGATGCCAAACACTGCGCGGGGCGGCGGTATCAGCCGTAAGATCACCAACGCGGCGGACCGCAAGAAACTGAAAGATATCGCTTCGGAAATCGACGTGCCGACTGGCGCGGGTCTGATCGTGCGGACAGCCGGGGCGAAACGGACGAAATCCGAGATTAAGCGAGACTATGAGTATCTGCAGCGTTTGTGGGAGCAAATCCGCGAGCTGACGCTGCAATCCATCGCGCCTGCGAAGATCTACGAAGAAGGTGACCTGATCAAGCGGTCGATCCGTGATCTTTATAACCGCGACATCGACGAAGTGCTGGTTGAAGGCGAGGGCGGGTATCGCATCGCCAAGGACTTCATGAAGATGATCATGCCGTCCCATGCCAAGAACGTAAGACGCTATGAGGACGCGCTGCCTTTGTTTGCGCGCTATCAGGTGGAAAGCTATCTGGCCGGGATGTTCAACCCGACGGTGCAGCTGAAATCCGGTGGTTATATCGTGATCGGTGTGACCGAAGCGCTGGTGGCGATCGACGTGAACTCGGGCCGGGCGACCAAGGAAGGGTCGATCGAGGAAACCGCACTTAAGACCAACTTGGAGGCCGCCGAAGAAGTGGCGCGCCAGTTGCGCTTGCGTGACCTTGCCGGTCTGATTGTTATCGATTTCATCGATATGGACGAGCGCAAGAACAACACCGCGGTTGAGAAGCGGCTGAAAGACAAGCTGAAAACCGATCGTGCCCGTATTCAGGTTGGTCGGATTTCCGGTTTTGGACTGCTCGAAATGAGCCGCCAGCGCTTGCGCCCCGGTATGATCGAGGCAACAACGCAACCATGCCCGGCCTGCCATGGCACGGGTCTGATCCGTTCGGATGACAACATGGCGCTGTCGATCCTGCGTCAGATCGAAGAAGAAGGCACCCGCCGCCGCTCGCGCGAGGTTCTGGTGCGCTGTCCGGTCAGCATTGCAAACTTCCTGATGAACCAGAAGCGCGAACATATCGCGCAGATCGAGGCGCGCTATGGCCTTTCGGTGCGGATCGAGGGTGATGTGCATCTGGTCAGCCCCGATTTCTCGATGGAGAAGTTCAAGACCGCCAGCCGTGTGGTGCCTGAGGCCACCGCGCCTGTGGTGTCGGTTGATGCGTCGCTGATGGATCTGGTTGACACCACTGACGAGGAAGAGGTCGAGGAAGAGGTCGCTCAGGCCGAAGAGGAAACCAAACCCAAACGCAAGCGTCGTCGTCGCCGCCGGAAAAAGGGCTCGGGCAATGGAGAAGCGCCGGAAGCCGAGGCCGACGCACCGGATGCGGCACCTGCGGAAGGCGAGGTGGAAAAAGCGGCTGAGTCGGATGCAGCGTCGGAAACGGTTGAGACCGCCGAGGAAGACGCTGAAAAGCCTGCTAAACCAAAGAAGCGCCGCGCACCGCGTCGTCGGAAGAAGGATGTCGAAGCCGAAGCCGCTGAGACAGCGGAAGCCGACGCAGAGCAAACCGCAGATGTGGATACTGTGGCTGAGGTGGTGGCATCAGACACTGAACAATCGGCAGAAAACAGCGATACTGTTGATGCAGCAGCCTCTGATCAGGCTGTAGCGACAGATGCGGAAGATACGCAACCGACTGAAGCACCGGAAGCGATCGAAGCTGCTCAGGACGGCACCGAGGATGAGCCGTCCGTTGAGGCGGTGACTGCTTCGGGTGAAGAGCTGCCAGCAGAGGGTGCCGTGGATGTGACCCCTGACGAGGCACCGGAGCCCGTTCTCGAAACAGTTGCGGAAGAACCTGACCCGACTCCTGCCAAGCCAAAGCGGCGCGGGTGGTGGTCGCTTGGGAAATAAAAAGAAAGGCGAGCCTGAGGGCTCGCCTTTCTTTTATGGGCATTAGTAAATTCCGCCGGTATCATTCGGACTTTCGGATCAGATAGACCTGATGGTCCTCGGCGTCGTCCTGCGACACCAGGGTATGTCCGGCCTCGGCGCAGAAATGCGGCACATCTATTGCGGCGGCAGGGTCATCCGCCAGCAAACGCAACAACCCTCCGGCTGGCACGGATCTGAGCCGTTTGCGGACTTTCAGAACGGGCAGGGGGCATAACAAACCCAGTGCGTCCAGTGTCTCGGTATCTTCAGTCATACGTTTCAAATATTTGCAACCCGCGCTACTGTCCAGCGGGCGCGCACGATGATGTGACCGAATGGCCTCGTGACGTGGCGCGTTTCATACCATATGTGCAATCACATGTTCGGAATTGATATCATAGACGCGGGCCTGCTGCCCGCCATGTTCATCGCAATGCTGGGTGGTTTGATCAGCTTTCTGTCGCCCTGCGTGCTGCCGATTGTGCCGCCCTATCTCGCGTATATGAGCGGCGTGTCCATCAATGAGATGCAGGATCAGGCCCAAGCCCGCCGCAAGGCAACCCTGACCGCGCTGTTTTTTGTGCTGGGCTTGTCGACCGTGTTCCTGTTGCTTGGTTTCACGGCCTCTGCCTTTGGTGCTTTCGTCATACAGAATCAGGTTCTGTTCGCCAAGATATCGGGCGCGGTGGTCATTGTCTTTGGACTGCATTTCCTGAACGTCTTCCGTATTCCACTGCTGGACCGTGAAGCCCGGGTCGAAACCGGGGAATCCGGCGGATCAGTTTTCGGGGCCTATATTCTGGGACTGGCCTTTGCGTTTGGCTGGACGCCCTGTATCGGTCCGCAGTTGGGTGCGATCCTGTCTCTGGCCGCGTCTGAGGCGTCGGTGGCACGCGGGACTTTCCTTCTGGGCGTTTATGCAGCCGGATTGGGCATTCCGTTCCTGCTGGCAGCAATGTTCCTGAACCGCTCAATGGCGGTGATGAACCGGATCAAACCGCATATGGCCACGATCGAGAAGTTGATGGGCGGGTTGCTTCTGTTTGTTGGCATTATGCTGATCACCGGGCTATTCACCGAGTTCAGCTGGTGGCTGCTGGAGACCTTCCCCGCGCTGGCCGCCTTCGGGTAAAACGGCGCGCAGCGATCAGGGCAAATGGTCTTACCTTGTTAAGATTGCTGCGCTACGCTGCGCCGAAATGAGCAGTGTGCGATCCAAACCACAGGTCCGAAAACGCAGGGTTTTCTATATTCCCGGCTATGATCCGATCCATCCGCGTCGGTACCGGGAACTGTATCGCAAAGAAAGCAGTATCCAGGCGGAAATCTCGGGTTATGAAATCGCTGTGTGGGCAAAATCTGGTGACGGCCCTTATGGATGGCATATAACGTCGACGCAGGACGGCACAGAGGTTCAGACGGATATCGAAGTTCTGCTCTGGTCAGATATCGTGCGCAACAGCATGGACCGATCGATCCCGGCTACCTATCTGCAACTGTTGCAAACAGCGTGGATCTACGCGTCCACAGGCACGTTGTGGCGGTTGATGACCTTGCGCAAAGGACCTGTTATCGCAGCGCTTTATCCGGTTGGCATGTTGGTTCTGCAGGTGCTCATTGCCGGGGCTTTGTCTGTTGCGGTTCTCTACGTACTGAAACCTATGCTGTGGTGGACAGCGCTGGCCCCGGCTGTGGTGTTGTTCTGGGCTTTGCTGCGGTGGTTTCGAAAGGTCGACAACAAATTATTCGCCTATTACCTGATGCACGACTATGCGCATTCGGCCCGATTGAAAGGGTCATATTCGCCCGATTTGCAATCCCGGTTGGACGCGTTTACCGATCTGATTGATCAGGCGACCGCGTCGGATGCAGATGAAATTCTGATAGTCGGTCACAGCTCTGGTGCCCATTTGGGGGCAACTGTGATGGCAAATCTCTTAAGGCGACGCAGCACTAGGCACCAGGGACCAACCCTGTCGTTCCTGACGCTCGGTCAGGTGGTGCCGATGATGTCCTTTCTTCCCAATGCCCATAAACTGCGCGCGGATTTGAAATACCTGTCGGAGCACGAGCAGCTGACGTGGATCGACGTTTCCGCCCCGGGCGATGGTTGCACCTTTGCCCTATGTGATCCGGTGGCCGTCAGTGGCGTGGCCGGCCCGGCGAAACGCTGGCCGCTGGTCCTGTCCGCCGCCTTCACGCAAACCCTGTCGCCAGAGACCTGGACCAGCTTGCGGTGGCGGTTTTTCCGCCTGCATTTCCAATATCTCTGCGCGTTTGATAAGCCCGGTGAGTATGACTATTTTCGGATAACTGCGGGCCCGTTGACACTTGGGCAACGCTTCGCCGGTCGCGCACCGTCAAAATCACGCGTAGAAAGATCAGTATCGAAATACACCACGGTGACGGCATGACCCCGCCCAAACCGGAGGCCCGGCCGGACCAGGTGTCTCTGTGGCAATATCTCAGGCTGTTTCGGCGTGACCTGCTTTCGGCGCAACCTCAGCGCCTTTACCGGGCGTGGATGGCCGAGTTTCGGACACCCTTTTTCCGATCCTACATGATCAACCAGCCGGAACTTGTCGAAACCGTTCTCAAATCCCGTCCCAAAGCATTCCCGAAATCCAGCCGGATCAGCGAAGGCTTGCGCCCCCTGCTTGGGAATTCGGTTTTTCTGACGAACGGAGAAGACTGGGAACGCCAGCGCCGTATCATTGACCCGGCTTTCGCCGGAGGTCGGCTAAAGGATACGTTTCCCGCCATGCGCGCGGCGGCTGAGGCCTGCGTGGACCGTCTGCGAAATCATGCTGGCGGCGCAATTGAATGCGAGGAAATCACAAGCCACGCGGCTGCGGACGTGATTTTCCGAACCTTGTTCTCGGTTCCCATCGAGCATGAGGTGGCAGCGCAGGTCTTTGAGAAATTCAGGGATTATCAACGCGAGCAGCCTTTGCTGAACCTCGCCGCATTCCTTCCGATGCCGCGCTGGATGCCCCGGTTTCATTCCCGAAAAACTCGCCAGACCGCGCGCGATATCCGGGGGTTGATTCAGGGCCTGACAGCGGACCGGGCGGCGGCCATTGCCTCGGGGCTGGCACCGGATGATCTGGCGACCAAGATCATGACCACAACCGATCCTGAAACGGGCCGGGGTTTTGACACGCAGGAAATGGTCGATCAGGTCGCCATTTTCTTTCTGGCCGGTCATGAAACCAGTGCTTCGGCTTTGGCGTGGACGCTGTATCTCGTGGCGCTTTATCCGGACTGGCAGGATAAGATTGCTTCCGAGATAGAGGCTATTGGAGAGATTTCGTTCTCGTCTGCGTCGCGCTTGCATATCAGCCGGGATGTATTTCGGGAGGCTCTGCGCCTTTACCCGCCAGTTCCCATGATGGTACGGCAGTCGATTTGCCCCGAGCGGTTCCGTGACAGAGATATCCCCAAAGGATCACAGATCGTGGTCAGCCCCTGGCATTTGCACCGGCATGAACGCCTGTGGGACAACCCGGATGCGTTTGATCCGGCGCGTTGGGCCACCGAAAACGGTCGCACCTGCCAACGCACGGCGTTCATACCCTTCTCGGCCGGATCACGTGTCTGCACCGGTGCGGGCTTTGCAATGATCGAAGGTCCCTTGATTCTGTCGATGCTTTTGCGTCGGTTCAGGTTCGAAACAATCGAGGGCAGAACGCCCGTACCGGTCGCGCACCTGACCGTCCGATCAAAAGACGGCATCTGGTTGCGCGTGGTTGAGCGCTAACACGCTACCATCCGACCACGCCTTGATGTATGCGATTTTCAAAGCGGAATCATATTGAATGGGAATTGGTTATGTCCAAGTCAGAACAGCGTGCGCAAATGTCCAACGGTGCAGGATTCATCGCAGCCTTGGACCAAAGCGGAGGTTCGACCCCCAAAGCGCTGGCCTTGTACGGTGTGGAAGCTTCGGATTACGCATCGGACGCCGAAATGTTCGACGAAATTCAGAAAATGCGCGCCCGGATCATTCTGGCTGACGATTTCACCAAGGATAAGGTAATAGGCGCGATCCTGTTCGAACGCACTTTGGCAGAAGAGATTGACGGCAGAAAGGTTGCCGATTTTTTGTGGTCTGTCAAAGGCATCGTGCCATTTCTTAAGATCGACAAAGGACTTGAGGATCAGGCAGACGGCGTTCAATTGATGAAGCCAATTCCCGGCTTGGCCGAGACCCTTGCGAATGCCGAGGGCGTGTTTGGCACCAAGGAACGCTCGGTTATTCATGAGGCAAACGCCAAAGGGATCGCCGCCGTTGTCGCACAGCAATTCGATGTTGCACGTGAGGTGACCGATGCCGGCATGGTTCCAATTGTCGAGCCCGAGGTGAACATACACTCGGAAACCAAGGTCGAGGCCGAAGATATCCTGAAGGCCGAGCTTCTCAAGAACCTTGATCAACTGTCCGAAGGGCAAGAGGTGATGCTGAAACTGACCCTGCCCAGTCAGGCCAACCTATATGACGACGTGGCCGACCATCCGCGCGTTATCCGGGTTGTGGCGTTGTCGGGCGGGTATTCGACCGCCGAGGCCTGTGAATTGCTGGATCAGAACACCAAAATGATCGCATCATTCTCGCGCGCGTTGACCGAAGGGTTGTCCAAGCAGCAATCCGATGACGTGTTCAACGGTGCGTTGGGCAGCAATATCGACAAGATTTATCGCGCTTCGGTGTAAACCCGGGGTTATTCCGGCTTGGTGAAATCGCGGCGCAGTTGCGCCGCTTTTTCGCGCATCACGCAATCCCTTGCGTGGTCATTGACCAAGCCCATCGCCTGCATGAACGCGTAGACCGTTGTTGGGCCGACGAATTTCCAGCCTCGTTTTTTCAGGTCTTTGGACATCGCGATCGACTCGACCGAAGTTGACACCGTCCGGGGTTCGGGCGGGTGTTCCGGTTCAAAACGCCAGACATATGCGGCAAGAGAGCCTTCGGCCTCAATCAACTCCAACACGCGCTGCGCATTGTTGATCACGGCTTCGATCTTGCCGCTGTGACGCACGATACCTGGATCGTTGAGAAGCCGTTGAATATCAATATCAGAAAACGCCGCCACCTTGTTGAAATCAAAGCCGCAAAACGCCTTTCTGAAGTTTTCGCGCTTGGCTAGAATTGTGCGCCAACTAAGCCCCGACTGAAAGCTCTCAAGACAGAGCTTTTCGAACAACCTCTGATCCTCGGCAACGGGATATCCCCATTCCTTATCGTGGTATTCAAAGAACTCGGGCGCGGCGTTACACCAAAAGCATCTCGGCTGTCCGTCAGGACCGGTCACAGTATCGGTCATATGTACTCTCTTTGTTCCTCCAAAGCTTAACCGCCAGAGTGAACAACGTGCAAGGGGATCAATCCGGGTTTCGGTAACGGTTCAGGATAAAGACCCGAATGGCCGAGGCCAAACCGGTTTCGGGATCGCGCTGTGCGTCAATTTGCGCCGCCAACACATTGATGGGTAATTCTTCTTCTCTGGCGATATCACGGAACGCCGACCAGAACTCATCCTCAAGCGAGACCGAGGTCCGGTGTCCCTGCAAAGTCAATGAGCGTTTGACCGGAGGTCCGCTCATTCATCCAACTCATGATTGTCGAGGTTGCGCTGTTGTTTCTGCTGAAGCCGTCGGTCGATTTCTTTTTCAGATTTGGACAGACCGAACTTAACAGCGTTCTGATCCGCGCGGGCCTTCTTTTCAGCCCGCGCTTTTTCCTTGCGATACCGGTTGAGGTTAATCGGCTTGCCCATCAGTCTTTCGGGCCGATCATCTGATCCGGACGCACAACCGCGTCAAAGGTCTCGGCATCGACAAAGCCCAGCGCAATCGCCTCTTCCTTGAGGGTGGTGCCGTTTTTATGCGCCGTTTTTGCAACCTTTGTCGCGTTGTCATAGCCGATTGTCGGGGCCAGTGCGGTGACCAGCATCAACGATTCTTTCATCAGCTTGTCGATGCGCGGTTCATTCGCCTGAATGCCCAGCAGCATCCGTTCGGTAAAGCTGTCGGCTGCATCGCCCAGCAATTGAATGGATTGCAGCAAATTGTAAGACATCATCGGGTTGTAGACGTTCAGTTGGAAATGGCCCTGTGAACCGGCAAACTTGATCGCCGCATCATTGCCCATCACATGCGCGGCCACCTGAGTCAGCGCCTCGGCTTGTGTGGGGTTGACCTTGCCCGGCATGATGGACGAGCCCGGTTCATTTTCCGGCAACACCAACTCTCCCAGACCGGACCGGGGACCGGACCCGAGAAAGCGGATATCGTTGGCGATCTTGTAGCAGGACCCTGCGACGGTCGCCAGCGCGCCCGACAAGAAGACCATGGCGTCATGCGCGGCCAAAGCCTCGAACTTGTTGGGCGCAGTGACGAAGGGCAGGCCGGTAATCTCGGCCATATTCGCGGCCACGGCGGTGTCCCATCCATTATGCGTGTTCAAACCGGTGCCGACAGCTGTACCGCCTTGTGCCAACTCGTAAATTCCGGGCATGGCGGCCTCGACCCGGGCGATGCCCTGACGAATCTGGTGTGCGTATCCCCCAAATTCCTGCTCGAGCGTCAGCGGGGTCGCATCCTGAGTATGCGTGCGCCCGATCTTGATGATGCCTGCGAATTCCTTTGCCTTCTGCTCAAGACCAGAGGCCAGTTTTTCCAGACCCGGCATCAGAACATCGCGTACGCTCATCGCTGTGGCGATATGCATCGCGGTGGGGAATGTATCGTTCGAAGACTGGCCCATATTGCAGTGATCGTTCGGATGTACCGGGTCCTTTGATCCGATCACGCCGCCCAGAATTTCGATTGCGCGGTTCGCAATGACCTCGTTCGAGTTCATGTTCGACTGCGTGCCCGAACCGGTCTGCCAGACAACCAGAGGGAAATTGTCATCGAACTTGCCATCAATGACTTCCCCTGCGGCCTGAATGACGGCATCCGCAATTTTGGCATCCAGCTTGCCGATCGATTTATTCTCCATCGCGCAGGCTTTCTTGATCACGCCCAGCGCGCGAACAATCGCAACCGGCTGCTTTTCCCAGCCGATGGGAAAGTTCATGATCGAACGCTGGGTCTGCGCGCCCCAGTATTTGTCGGCAGGCACCTCAAGCGGGCCAAAGCTGTCGGATTCGGTGCGGGTCTGGGACATCGGTCACTCCGTCTGGTATGCAATTGCATGCCGTTTACCACAGCAGAGCCGTAGCGCAATCGGCCAGTTGCGCGCACCATAAACCCGGACCTTTCAAAGGTATAGACGGCACGAACCCGCAAATAATGCACGTTAGCGAAAACAGTGCCATTGTACCCGACCGCACTAGGTTTAAGATAGAGATCAGACATCAACGGAGGCTCTGATGCGTGTAAGACTTTTTGATATGCCTTTGCACGCTGCGTACTGCGCCGTTGCAATCACAATTTGGGTTGCCGCCTGGGCCAATCAGGCGCATGCGGCCAGCATCGAGCCCTTCGTCGGGGATTATGTCGGCTCAGCCGAGGTGGTGGACACCGATGGCACCGCCACGCCGCGCGACATGAGCGTGTCGATTCACGAGGTAAAAGGTGGCTTCAACATCAGTTGGACGACGACGACTTACAAGCCGGATGGCCGTGTCAAAGACGAGAAGTACTCGGTCGATTTTCAAGTGTCAGACCGCCCAGACGTCTATTCCGCCGCAATGAGGCGCAATGTTTTCGGTCACGAAGTGCCGCTGGACCCGATGAAGGGGGAACCTTTTGTATGGGGCCGAATCGACGGCGAGACCCTGACAGTATTCTCTCTATTCATCTCGGAAACGGGGGGGTACGAGCTGCAGCAATTCGACCGCACCTTGACCGAAGGTGGCCTGAACCTGTCCTTCTCGCGGTTTCGCGATGGGGTCAAATCGCGCTCGGTTGAGACATTTCTCGAAAAACGCTGAGGCGTTTGTTTACTGAGCGCGACTTACTTGCGGAAACTGTCCAGCGAGACCACGTCTGCGTCATGCTGAGGTTCGTCCTCGGCCTCGACTTCGATCGACTCTTCAGGGAAGTGGTCAGCCTCGTCCTCGTCATCGGGGCTTTCAAATCGCAACCCGAATTCTACTGACGGGTCGACAAATGTCTTGATCGCCAGATAGGGGATGTAAAGCGGCTCGGGCGCGTCGCCGAAATTCAGCGTGATGGCGAAGCCGTCATCGCCGACCTCAAGGTTTTCGAACCAGTGCTGCATGACTATTGTCATTTCGTCCGGGTAACGATCACGCAGCCAATCGGCCAGTTCGACGCCTTCGTACCGGGTGTCGAAAGTAATAAAGAAATGATGTGCCCCGGGCAGGCCCTTTTCCGCCACATCCGTCAGCACAGTCTGAATCAGACTGCGCATCGCCGAGTGCATCAGATTCCCGTAGTCGATGTCTTGCGACATTATCAATCCTCGAAAGTGGTCGCGTTCAGCATAAGGGATTCGGTCGGAAACGAAAGGCTGGTTGAAACAGTATTGATCACAAAAATTGCATCCCGATCCCGGCGAGAACCATGATCGTCAATGTCTTGGCCAGGCCGAAATTGAGCTGAAAAATCAACGCCCCTGCCAGAACTGTTAAAATCAGAGCTGACAGGTCCAATGTCATAACGTCAGGGACCGGAACGGTGACCGGTCCAAAGGTGCGGTTCGATATATTGGCAAACAGGACATTCAATCCGAACCACACCGAAAGGTTGAGAATCACGCCGACGACCGCAGCCGTGATGCCCCGCATCGCCGCGCTCAGGCGCGGTCGCGCCGAGATTTGGTCGAGGAACGGTCCAGCGAGGAAAATCCACAAGAAACACGGTACAAATGTCGCCCAAAGGGCCACAATGCCAGCAGCAATAGCCAGCGGTGTTCCACCCGCAATCTGCCCGCTGAGCATGGCTACGAACTGGGTGACCAGAATCAACGGGCCGGGGGTTGTTTCAGCCAGCCCAAGCGCATCGATCATCTGATCGGTGCTGATCCAGTTGTAAGTCTCGACCACGGTTTGTGTCATATAGGCCAGAACCGCATATGCACCGCCGAATGTGACCACGGCCAAACGCGCAAAGAACCATCCCAAATCGCTCAGCAAGTCGTGCCCCCAAACCTGCAAGGCAACCAGTGGAGCAAGCCACAAAACCAACCAAACCGAGGCCGTGCGCAGAGGGTACGACGGAAACTGAGGGGAAGTGTCTACGGCGCCGACGTTTTCAGCCGTGCAGAAATAGCCCCAAATACCCGCCACAAGGATAATCAGCGGAAAGGGCAAGTTAAGCGCAAAAATTGCAAAGAATGCCAGACCGGCGATCAGACGATGTGACCGTTCGGTCATTGCCTTGCGTGACAGGTTCCGCAAGGCTTGCAAAACGATGATGATCACCGTGGCTTTGACCCCGAGAAATCCGGCCTGCACCAGCGGAAGCGCTCCGAAAAAGGCATAGGCGACGGCCAGAACCGCGATGATCAGCGCACCGGGAAGGATGAATAGGCAACCGGCGATCATACCGCCTCGGACACCACGCAAACGCCAACCCGCATAGGTGGCAAGTTGCATGGCTTCAGGTCCGGGCAGCAACATGCACAGGGATAATGCCCTGAGGAAAGTTTGCTCGTCCAACCAGGAGCGGTGTTCAACGAGTTCCTGATGCATCAGCGAAATCTGAGCGGCAGGACCGCCGAAGGATAACAGGCCGATCCGGCCGAAAACCCGGAACAGTTCGCGTAGCGAGGGCGGGGTCATGCGTGACCTTCCCCGAACCCGTCGCAGTCCCGTCGAAACAATGCATCACAAAGCGACATACCTGCCTTTGGCCGTTGGTGATCGTCGTGGACTCGACAATACCGACGCATAGATACCGCCCCCAAACCAACTGCTTCTGGCAACAGATGGTGCCGATTGTTACGCGCTGCGCGGATGATTTCCGCCATGCAGATCGGCGGATCGAAGATCAGTAAAGGGTCGACCGCAACATCGACATCGGCATCCCTGTCGATCAGAACCGGCGCATGCGGCGATTCGACCAAACGCATGTGTTGTTTCGTGGTAATCGCTTTTGGGGCAGCCACAGCATGTCTCCTTATCAGATCGGATCCATGCGAACTTGAACTGCCGTTTGGTGGGGTGTTCGCAAGCTAACCCCTTGGGGATTTTGCTAACGTGGCAGGGCTGTGCGGTCAAGCTTGCGGCAAGGTCAGGCCCAATCCAGACGTTGCCCGGTCATACATATCGGTAACGTGTCTTGCGGAAACTGACCCAACTGTTCGAACAGAGATACGAAATCGAACTGGTTATATGCCTCGACCATCTTGTCGCCTTGAAAACGGGCCATGACCTGACCCGAGACTTCCAGAGGCGCACCATTGTCAGCACGGAACGTGCGAACATGCAGGATGCCGGAAACCCAATCCCCATGCTCGATCACCTTGGGGAGTTCCACGGTGATCTTGCCAAGAACATGCCGAAACGCCATGACCAGATCGCGAAAGTCATCCGCGCCGACCTGCATTTCCGGGATCAGCCCCTCGGCTAATGTGTCCGGAGCGAAATAGTCGTCAATCGCGTCCGTGTTCCCTTTTTCCCAAACCTCGGAATACCACGCCCGCAGCCTGTCGGAATTCGTCATCTTGGCCCTCCTGTCTTTCGACCTGAAGGTGACCGATAGAAATGAACAAACTCTGAATTTTGCCTGAGCAAGACAACAAAAAGCAGACATAATCGGAAAAATGCAGGTTTCTGTTGCCAGGTACCTGCGAACCCCGCCTTACGCGGCTAGGCGCAAGGGCTTAAGTTTCGGTCTTGTTACTGCTTACGCAGCAACTGCAACCGGAGCACGATTGTCGTTTGCAATTGTACTATTTTCGCCGGTAACGGTGGCAGACAGCCGAGACAAAGCTAACCCCTTTAGACGTTCGTCGATCCTGTTTCGGCCCCGAAATCCCCAAACGAAGGATGGTTGGTGGAGCCGCCGGGTACCGCCCCCGGGTCCGATCCGCTTATTACGAGCGCGTTTATGTCCATAGTCCCGAAGGACCCTTTGTATATAGGTGAGGATCGGCAGGGATGCAAACGCGGAATACACTGAATAAGTTACTGGGTTAACAATATTCTACGTGGCGCGGTTCATGTTAGCGGCAATCAGCCAGATCGCCAGAACCAATTCGATTCCACCAAAAACCATCGCCTTGGCAAAGGGTGGATTATCCAGAATGACCGACAGAAAGCGCCCCGAGGCGGCGCCCAGATAAACCACGCCCAACATCGCATAGGCCATCGGCGCGTTCAGCCACAGCACAGCGATCCCGGTGATGACAAACAAGCCGCCGACCGAGGCGCGCATTTCGCTGAGGCCCATGGTGCTGTCTGTCGGGGCCAGATCCAGTGATGTTGCGGTCCAGGCCGGGGCGAGAAATCCGAACAGGCCAAAGCCGATTGTCAGAAGCGCAGCGATAACGTTCAGGGTCGTGGTCATTCGGTTCTCACTCGGATTGCATTGAACACAGTTAACCCGTTCCAGCCTGTTGAAAAGGGCGCATTATCCACGTTTGCGACGGCTCTCGGCCACATTTTGCGCCAGTTGGCGGGTGTATCCTTCCAATGCCACGAGTTTTTCGTCAACCTTTGCCGCATCCTGCGCGTCCAGCGCGTCAGCGATTTGATTATGCAAGGCGATGATTTCTTCCCGCGACCGTTCGGTAAACGTGATCATGTTCATCAGCGGTTGCATGGCCTCGACCGCGCCTGCCAGCTGATAGGACAGAACCGGATTGCCCGCGCCATCGACCAAAGCCCGGTGAAAAGCCACGTCTGAGGCGCAGAATGCCTCATCCGTCAGGCCCGGCTGGGATTGCCGAAAAATCTCGGCCCGCATTGTGGCCAAATGATCCGCGGTGCGGCGCTGAGCTGACATCGGGGCGCAGGCGCGTTCCAGCGCATAACGCGCCTCGCAGGCGGTATCGAAACTGACCGCATTCATCGACAGCAACAGGGTCGAGGTTGTGATCTGTTGCGAATAGGCGTCTTCGAAACTCAGACGATTGACAAACGCACCCCCGGTTGCACCGCGTTGGGTGCGGATCAACGACTGTGCAGCAAGGCGTTTAAGAGCTTCGCGCACTGTAGGGCGCGACACCTGAAACTGCTCTGACAGCTCAGTTTCCGACGGCAGACGCTCATCCACTATCAGCCGGCCCGAAATGATGGCGTCGCGAATGGCCTGAGCGATCTGGGCCGACAGGTCGGCCGGGTTCTGGGGGTCGATTTTCAAGGCAAGGGCCTGCGGTGTTGATTTTTTATTTGTCTGACATTTAAAAGTCTGACATTTGAATTGCAAGCTCTGAGTCGGGAGGGGCAGGTGAGTCGCACGGTTCTACGCAATGGCATGTGGCTGGGATTTTACGCTGCGATCCTTTGGGCGTGGTGGATGATGTACGCAATGAGCCAGAGCATGGATCTGGACTGGATCGGACGCCCGGGCCCTATGGGGCAGGCCATGGCCGCGATGGATCCGCGCATGGACATGTATATGCCCATGGCAGAATTTGGACCGTTGTTCTGGATGTGGGCGATCATGATGGCAGCAATGATGCTGCCGACACTGGTGCCGACCTTGCGCAGCTATGACGATCTGATCCGCAGCGCCAATGGGTCGCGCGCCGGTTGGATCGGCGTGTTAACCGGGTATTTCATTGTCTGGGTCGGGTTCGCCGCACTGATCACCGGGGTGCAGCTGATGCTGTTGTTTGGCGGCGTTGTAGACATGCTGGGCATTGCGAAATCCACGACCTTTGCCAGCGGTTTGCTAATTGTCGTCGGTGCCTTTCAGTTCTCCCGAGCGAAAGAGGTCTGCCATGGCGTCTGCCATGCTCCGATTACCTATTTTTTAGGTCACTGGAAAACGGGATTCACCGGCGGTCTTCGCATGGGTCTTGGCCTTGGCGCATTTTGTGTCGGCTGCTGCTGGGGATTCATGGCGCTCGGCTTTGTCGGCGGTGTCATGAGCCTGTTGTGGATGGGTTTGGCGACCCTGTTCATGGTGGTCGAAAAGCTGCCCCAGATCGGTCATGTCATCACGCGCCCAATGGGCTTCGTTCTAATTGCAGGCGGCGTTGGCCTGTTCGTCTATCCCTTTATCTACGGAGGTTAACCTTATGGCTAAAAACAGAAAACCAGATGCCGACCGGTTACCGATCAGTCAACGTATCGACAGTCGTATGCCCAACCCCAAGCGGCGCGAGATGAGCCCGACAGATTGGGCCGTCAAGGGTGAGCTGATCCTCAATTGCTCGTGCGATGTGTTTTGCCCATGTGTCGTTTCGCTTGGTGCGCATCCTCCGACCGAGGGGCATTGCCACGCGTGGATGGGGATCATCATCGACGAGGGTCACTTTGAGGGCGAAGACCTGTCGGGTCTAAACGTGGGTCTTCTGGTCGACATCCCAGGCCGTATGGGGGAAGGCCAGTGGAAAGTCGCGGCCTATGTGGACGAGCGCGCCAGCGGTAAGGCCTATAATGGCCTGCTGCAAATCTTCAGCGGACAGGCCGGAGGCACGACGGGGCTGTTTACCATGCTGGTCAGCGACATTATCGGCGCCGAGCGTGCCCCTGTTCAGATCGAACGCGATGGCAACAAGCGCCGGATCGCCATTGGCCGCAAAATTCAGGGCGAGATCGAGATGCTGGCAGGGAAAGACCCCGAGCATCCGGTGATGGTGTCGAACTCGAAATACTGGATGGGGCCGGATATTATCGTTGCGCGGGGTACAAAATCCAAAGTGCGCGATTATGGCCGCGTCTGGGATTTCGGCGGCAAGTCGGCCGAGATCTGCCCGATCGACTGGCACGGACCAAAATGATGATAACCGGGGCATATGTGCAGCAAATGGCCCGCTACAATATCTGGCAAAACAGCCAGTTGAAGGGCTTTCTGTCTGCGTTGCCTGCAGAGGTGCTCACCCGCGATCAGGGAGCCTTTTTTGGCTCGATCATGGGAACGGCGAACCACCTTCTGTGGGGGGATTGGATTTGGATATCCCGTCTTGACAAAGGTGCAGGACCGGGAGGCGGAATACCTGAAAGCACTGGTCTTTGTGCTGATCTGTCCGAATGGTTGCCATTGCGCGACCAGATCGACCAGCGAATTGCCGACTGGGCAAACAGCCTGGGTACCGCGCCTTTGACAGGTGATTTCACGTGGTATTCAGCAGCGAAAGAAGCTGATGTGACAAGGGATTACGCGCAATGCGTAATCCATATGTTCAACCATCAGACCCATCATCGCGGCCAGTTGCATCAAATGCTGACGCAATCAGGCTCGGCCGCGCCGGTCAGTGATCTGGTTTTTCTACCTCAGGAGGTCTAGGTGGCTCAGATTTCCGTATCTCGTCGACTGCGCAGAACACCGTTTTCCGAAGGTGTCGAGGCCGCAGGGGTCAAGGCATACACGGTTTACAACCGGATGCTGCTGCCGACCGTGTTTGAAAGCGTGGTCGATGACTACCGTCACCTGAAGCAACATGTTCAGGTCTGGGACGTCTCGTGCGAGCGGCAGGTCGAACTGCGCGGACCGGATGCGGCGCGGCTGATGCAGATGCTGACTCCGCGCGACTTGCGCGGCATGTTGCCCGGACAGTGCTATTACGTCCCGATTGTCGATGAAACTGGCGGCATGCTGAACGATCCTGTGGCGGTTAAGCTGTCCGAGGATCGGTGGTGGGTTTCGATTGCGGATAGCGATTTGCTTTATTGGGTCAAAGGGTTGGCCAACGGATATCGTCTGGACGTTCTGGTGGATGAACCGGACGTCTCTCCGCTGGCAGTTCAGGGCCCCAAGGCGGATGAGTTGATGTCACGGGTCTTTGGCGACCGCGTGCGGGATATCCGCTTTTTCAAGTTCGACATGTTCCAGTTTGAGGGCCGTGATCTGGCGGTTGCACGCTCGGGCTACTCCAAACAAGGCGGCTTTGAGATTTATGTCGAGGGCAGCGATATCGGCATGCCGCTGTGGAATGCTCTGTTTGCAGCGGGCGAAGACCTGAATGTGCGCGCCGGATGCCCGAACCTGATCGAGCGCATCGAAGGTGGATTGCTGTCCTATGGCAATGACATGACCGACGACAACACGCCGCATGAATGCGGCCTAGGCAAGTTCTGCAACACTCATACGGCCATCGGTTGTATCGGACGGGACGCGTTGTTGCGGGTTGCCAAGGAAGGGCCGGTGCAACAAATTCGTCCGATTTCGATCGAAGGCGATGCAGTCCCGATCTGTGACCGGCCCTGGGTTGTTTTCGTCGATGGCAAGCGCGTGGGGCAGGTTACATCTTCGGCCTGGTCCCCCGATTACGAAACCAACGTGTCTATCGGGATGTTGCGGCTCAGCCATTGGGACCCCGGGACTGCGCTGGAAGTTGAGACACCCGTCGGCATGCGCGACGCGGTTGTGCGGCCTCATTTTTGGATTTGATCAGGCGAAACGCTGCGGCGGATCACCGGAAAACGAAAGGATAACAAACATGTTCAATGCTCTGGTTATGGACAAAGACGAAGACAGCGGGCTGGCCGGTGCGTCGGTCCGGCAGCTTTCGCTGGACGCGCTGCCTCAAGGTGAGGTGACCGTTGCCGTCGAGTTCTCGACAGTGAATTACAAGGACGGGCTGTGCATGTCACCGAAAGGGGGCGGGCTGGTTCGCGCTTATCCACATGTTCCGGGGATTGACTATGCCGGAACCGTCGAAGCCTCCTCTGATGACCGGTACAAGGCTGGTGACAAGGTGGTGCTGACCGGCTGGCGCGTCGGAGAGGCGCATTGGGGCGGTTATTCGCAGAAGGCGAACGCCCGCGCCGATTGGCTTGTTCCATTGCCAGAAGGGTTGTCTGCGCGTCAGGCCATGGCTGTTGGAACGGCCGGGTTTACCGCCATGCTGGCCGTTATGGCGCTTGAAGATCACGGTCTGGAGCCTGGGCACGGGCCGGTTCTGGTCACCGGCGCCGCCGGAGGGGTGGGGTCCGTCGCAACCGCTATTCTTGCGAATCTGGGATATGAGGTCGCTGCAGTCACCGGACGGCCGGAAACCGGGGAATACCTGAAATCTCTGGGAGCCACGACGATTGTTCCGCGGGAGGAACTGAACGAGACCACCAAGCGCCCGTTGGAAAGCGAAACCTGGGCCGGGTGCGTGGATGCGGTTGGCGGCGAGATGCTGGCCCGTGTGCTGGGACAGATGAAATATGGCGCGTCCGTTGCTGCTGTTGGTCTGGCCGGCGGTGCGGCTTTGCCGGCGACGGTCATTCCCTTCCTGCTGCGCGGAGTGAATCTGCTGGGCATCGACAGTGTGATGCAGCCCTATGACAACCGCGTGCGTGCGTGGTCCCGCATCGCGACCGACCTGCCGATGGATAAATTGGAGGCGATGGTTCATCCAGCCACGTTGTCGGATTTGCCACAACTCGGGGCCGATATTCTCAAAGGGCAGGTCAAGGGGCGCGTTGTTGTTGACGTGAACGCCTGACGAGGTCACACCACCATTGTCCGGCTGGTTATTCTGACTGGCCGGATTTTTTTTTTTGAACAGTTCACAAAAATGCCGGAAACAGTTCTGGCTTAGGGCACAATTCACCCCCATGATTGCTATACATCCCATGTGCAATGGCGTAAGACCCAACCAATTAGCACTTGAAGACCGGGAGTGAGCAGTATGTCTGACGATTTCGAACTGGACACCGACGATTTGAAACGCCGTATGGACGGCGCGATGGCGAACCTGAGGACTGAATTTGCGTCCTTGCGCACGGGCCGTGCCTCGGCCTCGATGCTGGAACCAGTCATGGTGGACGCCTATGGTTCGATGACACCGATCAACCAGGTGGGCACAGTCAACGTGCCGGAACCGCGCATGGTTACTGTAAATGTCTGGGACAAGTCATTGGTCGGAAAAGTGGAAAAGGCGATCCGTGAAAGTGGCCTAGGGATCAATCCTCAGCTGAATGGCACAATCATCATGTTGCCGATTCCCGAACTGAACGAAGAACGTCGGCGTGAACTGGGCAAGGTCGCCGGTCAATATGCCGAAAGCGCCCGGGTCTCGATCCGCAACGTGCGGCGCGACGGGATGGACCAGATCAAGAAAGCCAAGGCGGACGGCATGTCCGAGGATGACCAGAAATTCTGGGAATCCGAAGTGCAGGACCTGACGGATCAGATGATCAAGGTCGTGGACGAAGCACTTGAGACCAAACAATCTGAAATTATGCAGGTTTAACCCCGTAACATGCTCAACAATCCCCAAGATAACAACGCGCTCGGACCCCGTCACGTTGCCATCATTATGGACGGCAATGGTCGCTGGGCACAGGCGCGGGGCCGACCCCGCCTGTTTGGCCATCACGCAGGCGCGCGCCGCGTGCGCGAGGTTGTCGAGGCCTGTCCGGGACTGGGGATCAAATATCTGACCGTGTTTGCGTTTTCGACCGAAAACTGGAAGCGGACGCAGGTGGAAGTTGCCGGTTTGATGAGCCTGTTCAAGCGTTACATCATCAAAGAGACCCGGACGCTTAAAGAAAATGGTGTTCGGGTCCGGTTTATCGGGGATCGTGTGCGGCTTGATGCCAAGCTGATCGAACTGATGGACACGCTGGAGCAGGAAACCAAACAGAATGACCTGATCCACCTGACCGTTGCCCTGAACTATGGCGGTCGGGACGAGGTTGCGCGCGCCACCAAGCGTCTGGCACAGGACGTTGCGGCGGGTTTGTTGCGGCCTCAGGATGTCGACGAGGAAACGCTGCCGAAATACCTTGATACCCGCGTTCTGCCGGATCCGGATCTGGTGATCCGCACCAGCGGCGAGGCGCGCATCTCGAACTTTCTTCTTTGGCAGTCTGCCTATTCCGAATACGAATTTATCGATACTCTGTGGCCCGATTTCACCGCCGCCGAGCTTGAGCGACTGTGTCGGAATTTCGGTGCCCGCGAGCGGCGGTTTGGAGCGGTTCTGGCATGAGCGATGGCCGATGGTCTGATTTGACCACACGGGTGTTGTCGGCTGCGGTTCTGGTTCTGATCGGCGCGGTCGAGGTTTGGCTCGGCGGCCTTTGGTTCGAAGCCTTCATCGCCATTGCCTGTGGCTTGATGACGTGGGAACTGGTCAAGATGATCGACCCGAAGCGCGGGGGGGTCGCCACACAGCTGGCCATGCTTATGACCGTCGCCGTTATGCTCAACTACCACGTGCCGCCAATGATGACTTTTCCGTTTCTCGTCGCTCCGGCTTTGGTTGGGGCAGGGCAGGTTCGCCAGGCTCGTGGGACGTTTATTCTATTTGCGCTTTGGATCGCAGCTGCCGGTCTGGGCTTTATCTCGATCCGCGAGAATATGGGCTTTGTCTGGATGGTCTGGCTGATCTCGGTCGTGGTGGCGACGGATGTGGCGGGGTATTTTGTCGGCAAGGCGATCGGCGGGCCAAAGTTCTGGCCCCGGATCAGTCCGAAGAAAACATGGTCAGGTACTGCGGGCGGATGGGTTGCCGCAGCTGTCGTCGGTGCGGTCTTTGCCTCCTATACCGGTTATGGCATCCTGTTTGTCCTGATTTCGGTCCTAGCCTCTATGGCCAGCCAAATGGGCGATATTGCCGAAAGCGCCACCAAGCGCAAATTCGGCGTGAAGGATAGCTCAAACCTGATCCCCGGGCATGGCGGTTTTCTGGATCGGTTTGACGGGATGATGGGGGCGTCGTTGTTTGTACTGGTCGCAGCGCAGTTCTATTCGCCCGGAGGGATGTAATGCGCAGAGTTTCGATCTTTGGCGCAACCGGGTCGGTCGGGCAGAACACCATCGACCTGATCGCGCGAGACCCTGATGCTTATGATGTCGTGGCGCTGACCGGTGGGGCGAATATCAAACAGCTTGCTCATGACGCGATCCGTTTGCGTGCTGATATTGCGATCACCGCATTTGATGATCGGCTTGACGACCTGCAAGACGCTCTGGCCGGGTCAGGTGTTCAGGCAGCTGCAGGGCAGGCGGCTTTGATTGAGGCCGGCGCCCGGCCCGCCGATTGGGTCATGTCAGCCATCGTCGGCTCTGCCGGACTTGCGCCAGGGCTCGAGGCCTTGAAACAGGGTGCAACGCTGGCTCTGGCCAATAAAGAAACTCTGGTTTGTGCCGGTCCCCTCGTGATACAGACGGCAGCGCGACACAATGCGCGTCTTTTGCCCGTCGACAGCGAGCATTCTGCTGTCTTTCAGGCACTGACCGGCGAAGATCGGGCCGCAGTCGAACGCATAATTATCACTGCCAGCGGTGGAGCGTTCCGGGATTGGCCGCTGAGCAAGCTGGCCAGTGCGACGGTCGAGCAGGCGTCGAACCATCCGAACTGGAACATGGGCCAAAGGATCACGATTGACAGTGCGTCTATGTTCAACAAAGCGCTGGAAGTCATCGAAACCAAAGAGTTCTTTGGTGTCTCACCTGACCAAATCGAAGTTCTGGTTCACCCGGAATCCATCGTGCACGCTCTGGTCGGGTTTCGCGATGGTGCGTTGATGGCCCATCTTGGTGCACCAGACATGAGGCATGCCATCGGGTATGCGTTGAACTGGCCGGATCGGCGTGATCTGCCGGTCAATCGTCTGGATCTGGCCCAGCTTGGTCAATTGCGGTTTCAAACCCCCGATGATGCGCGTTACCCCGCCTTGCGACTGGCGGATACGGTCATGAGACGCGGTGGATTGGCAGGAGCGGTGTTCAATGCCGCGAAAGAGCGGGCACTGGATCAGTTCATTGCCCAGAGAATTCGGTTCACGGACATGGCAGACGCCGTCTC
This sequence comes from Ruegeria sp. K11, assembly GCF_056531905.1. Lineage (NCBI taxonomy): Bacteria > Pseudomonadati > Pseudomonadota > Alphaproteobacteria > Rhodobacterales > Roseobacteraceae > Ruegeria > Ruegeria sp. K11. Next base: position 129,783 of record NZ_JBQFMP010000006.1, on the reverse strand, counting down.
GATTGTACTTGAGCGTTTTGAGGCCTCAGATGGCCTTATTGATGCCCCTATGACCCTTGATAACGTGCTGCAAACGGACCATCTGGCACGTAAGTGGGTCGATGAAGCCGTACTAGAACGAGCAGGATAAAATCGTTGGATATTTTCTCTTTGATCCCGAACTTCGGCAATCTGCTGTATACGATTGCGGCATTTGTGGTCGCTTTGTCGGCGATTGTCGCCGTACATGAATATGGCCACTACATCGTAGGCCGCTGGTCCGGCATCCATGCCGAGGTGTTCTCGATCGGCTTTGGCCCTGTGTTATGGAGCCGTATCGACAAGCGCGGCACCCGCTGGCAGATCGCGCTGTTGCCCTTTGGCGGTTATGTCAAGTTTCTGGGCGATGCCAATGCTGCGTCGGGCAAAGACGAAGACACGATGGGCGAGATTGCCCAGCAAAACCCGGAAGAGTTGCGCAAAACAATGCATGGCGCCCCGCTTTGGGCACGCGCAGCGACTGTTGCAGCAGGTCCGGTCTTTAACTTTATCATGTCCATTCTGGTGTTTGGGCTGATTTTCTGGTCTCAGGGGGTGTCGCGCGAACCTTTGACCGTTGGCTCGCTCAGCCCGTTGCCCGGCACCGTCCAGGAACTGCGCGACGGGGATGAGATTGTCGCCATTGAGGGTATCGAGACGCCGGATATCGACAACTCGAAAACCTGGGGGGAATTCACCTCGGCTTTGCCTGTGCAGCCTGAACTGGAATATACCGTCATCCGCGATGGTGAGACTTTGGTCGTGTCAGCGCCGTGGCTCTTTCCGCCTTTGATCCAACAGGTTGCACCACGCAGTGCCGCGATGGATATTCAATTGAGACCGGGTGATGTCATCACCGCCGTGGATGGTGATCCGATCTTTGCCTTCGCGCAGCTTAAGGAAAAAGTCGAAACCTCGGACGGGCGGGCGTTGTTGCTGGATGTCTGGCGCGACGGGGCCGAGTTGGAATTCGCTTTGGCCCCGCGGCGCACCGACGAGCCTCAGGCCGACGGCGGGTTCGTGACCCATTGGCGGATCGGGATCGTGGGCGGCATGATGTTGGAACCTGCGACCGTTCCAGCCGGGTTGTGGTCGTCGATGACTGGCGGGGTTGAACAGACTATTCGCATCATTGACGGCTCGTTGTCGGGCATGTGGCATATGATCACGGGCGCCATCAGCACTTGCAACATATCCGGCCCGATTGGCATCGCCGAAACGTCCGGAGCGATGGCCAGCCAGGGCGCTCAGAACTTCATTTTCTTCATTGCGGTGCTGTCAACTGCGGTGGGATTGCTGAACCTGTTTCCCATCCCGGCGCTGGATGGCGGGCATCTGGTGTTTTATGCCTACGAAGCTGTCGCCGGAAAACCGCCCAGCGACAAGGCGCTGCGCATTTTGATGGGGATCGGGATCACGATGATCCTGTCGCTGATGCTGTTTGCAGTCAGTAATGACCTGTTCTGCTGAATATGGCGCGGATTACATGGTTCGGACGTAAAATTGCCTCATTTGATGTGTACCTTCAAATCCAGACTAGCATTCGGAAAACGTGTCGATGGCAAAAGCACTGCAAAAATCCTACCGGAGCTTCAGCGTTCTGTTCGTCTTGAACTGGGACGTTATTCTTAGCTTTGGAGTAACGGCTCTGGCACTGGCTGTCGGGGGCTACCTCGTCGGTCTCTGATTCTCTCTCATATGATGTTTTTTCTCTGAGCGGTCCAATGGGCCGCTCTTGCATTTGGTCTTTTGACAAGACCGGTTAATCCCGCTACTGACCTCATAAAGTCCTATAATTTCTGGGTAGAGAAAAAAATGACTGACAGCAGAGGCTCGGGCACATTCTGCGGCGCACAGGTGCCGCGAAACAACATTTTGTGGCAGGCACTATCGCTTTTCGTTCTGTTTTTCGCATTGATTTTATTGGCTTTGCCGCAGCCGGCACGGGCTCAGAATTTCACGGTCAATGCCTTCGAGGTTGAGGGCAACCGAAGGATCGAGACCTCGACCATCATTGCCCGTACGGGAATCGAACCCGGACAAACCGTGACAGCCGGGCAGCTCAACGACGCTTTTCAGCGTTTGCTTGACAGTGGTGTTTTTGAAACAGTCGAACTGACGCCACGGGGCTCAACCCTCGTGATCGAGGTCGAGGAATACCCGACCATCAACCGGATCAGCATCGAAGGGAACCGCCGCGTCAAAGACGACGTTCTGCTTGATGCGATTTCGTCTGAAACGCGCCGTGTCTATACCCCGCAAGCGGCCGAAGCGGACGCTGATCTGATCGCTCAGATTTATTCGTCGCAGGGGCGCGTCTCGGCGACGGTTATTCCGCGTATCATTCGGCGCAACGACAACAGGGTCGATCTTGTGTTCGAAGTTGCCGAGGGCACGACGATCGAAGTTGAGCGTGTCAGCTTTGTCGGGAACCGCGCCTATTCGGACCGCCGCCTGCGCCGCATCCTGCAGACCAAACAGGCCAATATTCTGCGGACGTTCATCCGCAGCGATACATTCATCGCCGACCGGATCGAATTTGACCAGCAGGTGATCCGCGATTTCTACCTGTCGCGGGGTTATGTCGATTTCCGGGTCAACAGCACCAATGTTGAATTCACTCGGGAACGCGACGCCTTTTTCCTGGTCATGAATATCACCGAAGGGCAGCAGTTCTCGTTTGGTCGGATCAGCACGGTCAGCGAAATTCCCGGCGTCGATGCCGCGATCTACCAAGAAGCGCTCAAGATCAAACCGGGCGTGATCTACAGCCCGACACTGGTCGACAACTCTATTGCGCGGATGGAGCGTCTGGGTATCAAACAGGGCGTGGATTTTCTGCGGGTCGAGCCCCGTGTGACGCGTAATGCACGCGACCTGACGCTGGATGTTGAATTTGTTCTGACCAAAGGTCCCCGGATTTTTGTAGAACGCATCGATATCGAGGGTAACACCACCACGCTGGACCGCGTAATCCGCCGCCAGTTCGACACGGTCGAAGGTGACCCCTTCAACCCGCGTGAAATCCGGCAGAGCGCAGAACGCATCCGCGCCCTTGGGTTTTTCGCCACAGCCGATGTTGAGACCCGCGAGGGCTCTAGCCCAAGCCAGGTTATTGTCGATGTGGACGTCGAGGAACAACCGACCGGCTCGCTCAGCCTCGGAGGCAGCTTTTCGGCTGCGGACGGGTTCGGGATTGCGATCGGGCTGAACGAATCCAACTTTCTGGGACGGGGTCAGAATGTGGGCCTCTCTATCTCGACCGCGCAGGACTCCGAGCAATATGTCCTGACATTTACCGAACCATTCCTGCTGGGGCGCAGGCTGCGGTTTGATCTGGGGCTGGGTCTGGAAACGACGAACTCCAGCTTTGCCAGCTTCGACTCCGAGCGTTTGTTCTTTAGCCCGTCGCTGACCTACGCGATTGGTGAGCTGTCATCGCTGAGCCTGCGCTATAACTACGACCGCAGTGAGATGACATCTCAGGCGAATGAAGCGAACGGCGCGGTCATTGCGTCCGAGATTGCGCAGGGCGAGCGAAACACGAGCTCGATTGGCGTGTCCTACACCTATGACAGCCGTCTGGGTGGTCTGAACCCGAACGCAGGTGTGTTGTTCGAGGTTGGTTTGGACGCAGCAGGTTTGGGCGGCGATAATGAATATCTCAGATCGACGGCCCGTGCCATCGCGCAGCAACGTGTTCTGAACGAAGAAGTTGTGCTGAGAGCCACGCTCGAGCTGGGCGCATTCCGCTGGCGCGGCGACGATTTCAGCCGGACCATCGACCGTTTTGTTCTGGGACCCAGCACGTTCCGCGGCTTTGAACCGGCCGGTATCGGCCCGCGCGACCTGTCAAACGGTCAGGACGACGCCATCGGTGGCAACTACTACTGGGTGGCACGGTTCGAATCGGACTTCCCGCTGGGTCTTCCCGAAGAACTGGGCTTGCGCGGCGGTGTTTTCTATGACGTCGGGAACCTTTACGACATTGATGACGTGAACACCGCAGGCGCCAATATCGTAGGCGCTGACGGCTCGGTTCGCCATGTCATCGGGGTGTCGATCTTGTGGACCACGCCATTTGGTCCTCTGCGCTTCAACTTCTCGCAAGCCATCAAGAAAGAAGACTTCGACGAAGAGCGGAACTTTGACCTGACCGTTCAGGCGCGGTTCTGATCGCGAATGATCGGTGTCGGATCAGCATTTTGGCAGGGCCTGTCGCGGGCCCTGTTGGTGTTTGGGCTCGTGACATTCGCAGCCGTCGGGCAAGCGCAGCAATTGGGCATCCCGCAATCAGATGTCCTGACAATGTCCAGTGAACGCTTGTTTGCTGGCTCGGCCTTTGGTCAACGTGTCTTTGACGAGATCGACGCCGAAAGCGCCTTGCTGGCGCAAGAAAACGAACGCATCGTCGCCGAGCTCAGCAAGGAAGAGAAAGAACTGACAGAACAGCGTGCGACGCTGACCCCGGAAGAGTTTCGCCCCTTGGCCGAGGATTTTGATACCAAGGTGCAATCTCATCGCGAAGGACAGCGGGCCAAGCTGGACGCATTGGCGCGACGCGGAGAGGAGGCGCGGGTTCGGTTTTTCGAGATGGCCCAGCCCATCCTGATAGACCTGCTGCGAGAATACCGGGCCTCGATCGTCATTGAACGTTCGAACGTGATTCTCAGCTCGGACGCCTCTGACATTACGGATGCCGCAATCGCGCGCATCAATGCAGCGATCGGGGATGGTGCTTCTTTGGAACGTAAAGAGGAAAACTAGCTTGGCTTGCCCTTGCGTGACGGTATTGCTAACCACGCGGAAACGAGACATCCAAAACGGGACATCTGTACTATGACGACGGAAACAAAAAGCGCCGACATTCAGCTGATCCAGCGCATTCTGCCGCACCGCTATCCGTTTCTTCTGGTCGACAAGGTGGTTGATATCGCAGGCTACCAGTCAGCTGTGGGTATCAAGAATGTCACCATGAACGAGCCACATTTTCAGGGCCATTTCCCGGGTACACCAATCATGCCGGGCGTCACCATTGTCGAAGCGATGGCGCAGACCGCGGGTGTAATGCTGGGTGTGGGCATGGATGTGATCGACAGCGAGTTGTTGATCTATTTCATGAATATCGACAAGTGCAAATTCCGCCGCAAGGTGATCCCGGGCGATGTGCTCGAGATGCATGTTGAAACTGTGCGCGGTAAAAAGGGCGGCAAGATTTTCAAATTCGCCGGCCGGGCCACGGTGGAAGGCGAGGTGGCCGCCGAGGCTGAATTCTCGGCCTATGTCGATTGGGACATGGAAAAGACAACATGAGCAATATCCACGCCAGTGCAATCATCGAAGACGGGGCACAGATCGGGCAAAACTGTGTGATCGGTCCGTTCTGCTATGTCGGGTCTCAGGTTCGTCTGGCGGATCGGGTTGAGTTGAAGTCTCATGTTGTTGTGACCGGGAATACAAGTGTCGGGGATGACACTGTGATCTTTAATTTCTCGGTCATCGGAGAGATCCCGCAGGATCTGAAATTCGGTGGCGAGAACACCCGTCTTGAAATTGGCAAGCGCAACCGCATTCGCGAGCATGTGACGGTCAATACCGGAACCGATGGCGGCGGTGGAGTCACCCGTCTGGGCGATGATTGCCTGCTGATGGCTGGTGTGCATGTCGCCCATGACGTCCAGATCGGGGACCGGGTGATCATGGTGAACCATGCCGGTGCGGCGGGTCATTGTATCATAGAAGATGACGTGATCGTTGGCGGTATCTCGGGTCTGCACCAATGGGTGCGTGTCGGGCGCGGGGCCATTATCGGTGCGCTGACCATGGTTGCAAATGATGTCATTCCTTACGGGCTGGTGCAGGCTCCGCGAGGTGAACTGGATGGGTTGAACCTCGTGGGTCTCAAACGGCGCGGTGTCGCGCGCGAGGATATCTCCGCTTTGCGGGCAGCGTTTCGCGAGTTGACCGATGGCGATGGCACCTTCATGGACCGTGCAAAACGCCTGGGTGAGGATGCCAACAGCGACTATGTCCGCCATATCGTCGAGTTCGTGACGGGCGAGACCGACCGCTCTTTCCTGACCCCGAGGAAATAACCCCATGCTGGCCCTGATCGCAGGCACCGGAGCGCTACCGGACGCGGTAGTGGCCCAGCTGACGGAACCTCCGCTGATCTGCGCGCTCGAGGGGTTCGAGCCCGACAGTCTAAAGCCCGACATCGTGTTCCCGCTGGAACATCTGGGCAGTTTCATTGCCGACCTGCAGGCGCGCGGTGTCACCCAGATTTGCATGGCAGGCGCAGTGCGTCGTCCGGTGGTTGATCCGTCTCGCATCGATGCGGCGACCCTGCCGCTGGTGCCGGTGATCCAAAAGGCCATGATGTCCGGCGATGACGGGGCCCTGCGCGCTGTGATCGGAATTCTGGAACAGGCCGGGCTGACGGTACGCGCGGCGCACGAGATCGCGCCCGATCTTTTGCCACCACTGGGGTGTCTGACACAGGCTCAACCCAGTGAGACGGATTTGCGCGATGCAGACAAGGCAGCCGGTATCCTGCGCGCCATGGGCGCTGCGGATATCGGACAGGCTTGCGTTGTCTCGAAAGGACAGGCGCTGGCCGTCGAGGGCATTTTCGGCACCGCCTGGATGCTGCAATCTCTGACCCAGCGCCCGGACGCTGGCGGCGGTATCCTGTTCAAAGGCCCCAAGCCCGATCAGGACCGGCGCGCCGACATGCCCGCCATCGGGCCGGACACGGTCAGTGCCGCTGTCGCCGCAGGTTTGGCTGGCATCGTGATTGAAAAGGGCGGCGTCATCGTTTTGCACCGCGACCGCGTGGTCGAGGAATGTGACCGTCTGGGCCTGTTTCTGCAGGTTCGCGAGCGCGCGGTCTGATGCGCGTCTTTCTGGTCGCGGGTGAACCCTCGGGCGATCGGCTGGGCGGCGCGCTGATCGAAGGGTTGAAGACCCTTGTACCCGATATCGAACTGGACGGTGTCGGGGGGCCGTTGATGCAGGCGCAAGGGCTGGACAGTCGTTTCCCGATGAGCGAGCTCAGCGTGATGGGTTTGGTCGAGGTTCTGCCGAAGTTCTTTCACCTCAAACGTCGGATCAATGAAACGGCGCACGCGGTGCTGGACACGCAGCCTGACGTTCTGATCACCATCGACAGCCCCGATTTCTCGCTGCGCGTGGCGCGGCTGGTCAAGGCCTCCAGCACGATCCGCACCGTGCATTATGTGGCCCCGAGCGTCTGGGCCTGGCGACCGGGCCGGGCCGACAAGATGGCAAAAGTGATAGATCACGTTCTTGCGTTGCTGCCGTTCGAGCCGCCCTATATGGAACGCGCCGGGATGGAGTGCGATTTCGTCGGGCACCCGGTCGTCAATGAGCCTATTGCTACGGAACCGGAGATCGCCCGTTTTCGCGCCGAGAACGGCCTGAACGACGCCCCTTATGTTCTGGCTTTACCCGGGTCTCGCCGGGGCGAGGTGGACCGTCTGGCCCCAATCTTCGGCGAGGCTTTACGGGTGTTTCTACAGGACCGCCCCGACACGCGCGTCGTGGTTCCCACTGTTGCGCATCTGGCCGAAGCGATGACCGCGCATGTAAAGGACTGGCCGGGGCAGCCCGTTGTCGTTGACCCGCAATCGCTGCCTCAGGATCAGGCGCAGGCGCAAAAACGCGCGGCCTTTGCCGGGGCCGAACTGGCACTGGCCGCGTCGGGGACGGTTTCGCTGGAACTGGCGGCGCAGGCCACACCGATGGTGATTGCGTATAACCTGAACTGGCTGACCACCCGGATCGCCAAACGCATGGTCAAGCTGGACACGGTGACACTGGTCAATCTGGTATCGGATACGCGGGCGGTTCCTGAGTGCCTGCTGGAGGCGTGTCAGCCAGACAAGATTGCACAGGCCCTCAAGCAAGTCGCGGCAACGCCGGATGCACAAAAACAGGCCATGACCCAGACGATGAACCTGTTGGGACGCGGTGGAGAAGCGCCCGGTCTGCGCGCGGCACGTGCGGTTCTGGAACGGATGCCGCAGCAGCATGTTTGACCTTTTCGTCTTTGCCTTTTCCGCCGGGATTGCGATGATTTCGACCAACCTCGACAATCTGGCCGTTTTGCTCGGCCTGATCCTGATCATGGACCGACGCCGCACCATAGCGGGTTTCGCCATTGCGCAGGCGATTGTTCTGTCGCTTGCCATGACCGTCGCCGTCGGGTTGGACCAAAGCGGTATCCCGCAATGGATCGGTTATCTGGGCTTTGTACCGCTGCTCTTTGGTCTGCGCGGCATCTGGCGACAGTTTCGCGAGACCGAGGTGGAAGAGGTGAGTTCCAAAGGGGCCGTAAGCTCGGTCGTGACCCTGTTTCTCAGCCTGTCGGTGGACAGCTTTGCCGTCATGACCCCGTTGCTTGCGGATTCGACACCGACATTCCGCCTTGCCGCCTTGACCGGGGCCGCCTTGGCCGCGATTGTATTGGTTGCGGTGGCGTCATGGGGGGCACCCCGGGCGAAAAGCCTTGGTCCGAAGGTGGCCCGGATGGATCGGATCGCACCCTATATCATGGTCTGTGTTGGGCTCTACATCCTGTTCAACTCACCCACGGACGTGTTGTGATCCAGACCTACCTGTTGCGCGCCTGTACGCATGGGTATGTTTGTCGCGAAGGAGATTGCCGATGACCCGAATCCCACCCCTGAACGACGAAGAAATGACGGACACGGCCCGCGCCGCGCACGCGGCATTGGCCGATTATGGTTCTTTCGACAATTGGTCTCGGGTCGCGGCCCATTGCCCGCCGGTGCTGGAACATGTGACGGGCATGCTGACGACCTTGCGGGCGCAGGACAACCTGCCTCGGCGGGCGCTGGAATTGGCGATGGTGACAGTGTCCAAACTGAATGCCTGCGACTACTGCGTCTCACACCATACGCCCTGGCTGACCGTGACGGGGCTCAGCGCTGAAGGTGCAGCGCGCCTGCCGGATGTTGAGGATCACCCTGAACTGGATGCCTGCGACAAAGCGGTGGTGCGCTATGCCGAGGCGGTGACGACACGGTCAGGCCGGATGCGCGATGCCGAGGTCTCGGACCTGCGCAAATGGTTCAGCGATGCCCAGATTGTCGAACTGACGTGGCGCATTACCCTGACCGGGGCCTTCAACCGTTTCAACGACGCGCTGCAAATCCAGATCGAAACCGAGGTGGATCCGGTTTCGGCCTAGTACCCGCGCCAGATCCAGCCGCCGCCAAAGATGCGGCTGCCGCCGGTTTCGTAGAACACGCAAGCCTGACCCGGGGAAATCCCTTCTTCGGGGGTGAACAATTCCACCTCGGCCGTGGTATCAGATAAGGGCCTAATGATCGCCTCACGCGGGGGGCGGGTTGAGCGGACCTTGACCGAAACGTGCCATTCCTTTTGCGAGGTAAATGGCGCGTCACCCAGCCAGTTGATCTCGCGCACCGGAACGGTCCGGGTGGCCAGCATCTCTTTCGGGCCGACGACAACCTGTTTCTTGTCCACGTCCAGCTTGACCACATAAAGCGGCTCGCTCAGGCCGCCGATGCCCAGCCCGCGCCGTTGGCCAATCGTGTAATGGATCACACCGTCATGCTGCGCCAACACGCGGCCATCGGCATGAACGATCTCGCCCGGTTCAGCCGCGCCGGGGCGCAGCTTTTCGATGACGCTGGCATAGTTGCCATTGGGCACGAAACAGATGTCCTGACTGTCCGGCTTGTCTGCGACTGCCAACCCGTATTGCGCCGCCATCTCACGCGTGGCGTCTTTCGAGGGCAGGTGGCCCAGAGGAAAGCGCAGGTAATCCAACTGCTCAGGCGTGGTCGAGAACAGGAAATAGGACTGGTCGCGGTTGGCATCCTCGGCGCTGTGCAACTCGGGGCCATTTGCGCCCATCTTGCGCTGGATGTAGTGCCCGGTCGCCATGCAGTCAGCCTCAAGGTCCTTGGCCGTTTCCAGCAGGTCCTTGAATTTCACACGCTCATTGCAGCGAATGCAGGGCACCGGGGTTGCGCCCGCCAGATAGCTATCGGCGAATTCGTCAATCACCGCGTCTTTGAAGATGTTTTCATAGTCCAGAACGTAGTGCGGAAAGTCGCGCTCTTCGGCCACACGCCGCGCATCATGGATATCGATCCCCGCGCAGCACGCGCCTTTCTTGGCCAGAGCCGCACCGTGGTCATAAAGCTGCAGCGTCACGCCCACCACGTCATAGCCCTGATCAGCCAGATAGGCCGCCACGACCGAGCTATCGACACCACCGGACATGGCGACAACCACCCGCGTTTCCGAGGGCGGTTTGGCAAAGCCAAGCGAGTTCATCGGGGCGTCTGTATCGAGGGCCATAACGAGTCCAGTCAGGATTAAAGAAGACCGGCAGAATATAGGAAAATCTTAGACACTCTCAAGGGGCGGTTTCACACGACGTTAAGTACACTGCGCTCAACTTTGTCGCAGCAAGAAAAGGGCCGGAAAGATGTATTTGCACAAAGTTGAGGGGCCAAGATCAGTCACTTTGCCGGATGGGTCGGTTCTGACCCGCGCCGATCTGCCGTCGCCGGATACAAGCCGCTGGGTGGCGTCGCGCAAGGTCATTGTCGTCCGGGGGGTGTTGTATGGGCTCATCTCATTATCTGATGCCAAAAAGCGCTATGGCATCAGCGATGAGGAATTCAACAGCTGGGTAGCAGCGGTTGCGGAACACGGTGTGGACGCTTTGAAGGTCACCACGCTAAAAAAATATCGACAACTTAAAGATGAAAGTGAATAAATGATTCAACGGTAACGTCAGATTAACCATTTTTGATCAGGCTCGGGTTGGACAGAGAATTTTGACCCGGAAAAAATTGGAGCAGTAGAATGCGCATCCTTCTTGTCGAAGACGATCCAACAACGTCCAAAAGTATCGAACTGATGCTGACGCATGCCAATCTGAATGTCTATGCGACAGACCTTGGTGAAGAAGGGATCGATCTGGCAAAGTTGTATGATTACGACCTGATCCTCCTGGACCTGAACCTGCCGGACATGAACGGGCACGAGGTTTTGCGGCAGTTGCGCATTGCCAGGGTAGAAACACCGATCCTGATCCTGTCGGGTGCGGATGACACGGAAAGCAAGATCAAAGGTTTTGGGTTCGGGGCGGATGATTATCTGACCAAACCGTTCCACCGAGAAGAGCTGGTGGCCCGAATCCATGCGATCATCAGGCGTTCCAAGGGGCATTCCCAATCTGTAATCCATACCGGCCGCATTGCGGTGAACCTGGATGCAAAGACCGTGGAAGTCGAAGGCAAGACAGTGCATTTGACCGGCAAGGAATACCAGATGCTCGAACTTCTGAGCCTGCGCAAGGGAACCACCCTGACGAAAGAGATGTTTCTGAACCATCTGTACGGCGGCATGGACGAGCCGGAGCTGAAAATCATCGACGTCTTTATTTGCAAGCTGCGCAAGAAGCTCAGCAACGCAACAAATGGCGAGAATTACATCGAAACCGTCTGGGGCCGCGGATATGTCCTGCGCGATCCACAGTCCAACACCATGGATGAAACCCGAATGGCCGTCAGCGCCTGATCCCGCACGTAATCTGCCGTCGCTGGTCCAGGGCGGCACCCACACTCACGGCTCAGCACACTACTGGACCTTGCCATGGCCTCGCCCTATCACTGAGGTCCAAGAAGACGTGACAGGGCGAGGCCATGAGCGACACCATCCCGGTATCAGAGTTGAGCGAAGATCAAGCGCGGCAAGAACTGGCGCGTTTGGCCGTCGCGCTGCAGCGTGCCAATCAGTTCTACCACCGCGACGACAGCCCCGAAATTTCGGACGCGGCTTATGATAGGCTCAAGCAACGAAACGCGGCAATCGAGGCGCGCTTTCCCGGCTTGAAACGTACCGACAGCCCCTCTGATCAAGTGGGTGCGCGGCCGGCGGACGGGTTTTCCAAAGTCACGCATGCCGTGCGCATGATGTCGCTGGGCAACGCGTTTGACGATGCCGACGTCGCGGATTTCGATCGTTCCATCCGAAAGTACCTCGGCCTGCCCGAGGCGGAGCCGCTGTCTTACACAGCAGAGCCCAAGATTGACGGCTTGTCCTTGTCTCTGCGCTATGAAAATGGCCAGCTTGTTCAGGCGGCCACCCGCGGCGATGGCGAAGTGGGCGAGAATGTCACGGCAAATGCGCGAACCGTCTCGGATATTCCCCAGCAGATCCCGGATGCTCCGGCCATCCTCGAGGTTCGGGGCGAAGTTTACATGTCGCATCAGGATTTTGATGCGCTGAATGCCCGACAGGCGGAGGCGGGTGGAAAAGTCTTTGCAAACCCGCGCAACGCGGCGGCGGGATCGTTGCGGCAACTGGATGCCGAAATCACCAAATCGCGCCCCTTGCGCTTTTTTGCCTATGCATGGGGTGAGGTGTCAGCGCCTTTGGCGGAAACCCAGTCAGGCGCCATCGACCGCTTGCAGAGATTCGGATTTCAGGTCAATCCGCTGACCCGCCAATGTGGCTCAACCGGCGACATGCTGGAGCACTATCGCAGGATCGAGGCACAACGCGCCACGTTGGGTTATGACATCGATGGCGTGGTGTACAAGGTCGACGATCTGGGGTTGCAGGCTCGGCTCGGGTTCCGCTCGACGACACCGCGATGGGCCATCGCACATAAATTCCCGGCGGAACTGGCGTGGACGCGGCTCGAGGCGATTGACATTCAGGTTGGTCGCACCGGGGCGCTCAGCCCTGTTGCACGGTTGCACCCGGTGACGGTGGGCGGCGTCGTGGTGTCCAACGCCACTTTGCATAACGAGGACTACGTTGCAGGACGGGATGCGAAAGGTGGAACCATTCGCGACGGCAAGGATATTCGGATCGGTGATTGGGTTCAGGTCTATCGCGCTGGTGACGTGATCCCAAAGATCTCGGATGTGAACCTGTCGAAGCGCCCGGATGGCGCGCAGCCTTACCTGTTCCCGACCGTATGTCCCGAATGTGGCAGTGCCGCCATCCGCGAAGACGGAGACGCCGTGCGGCGATGCACAGGTGGATTGATCTGCCCGGCGCAAGCCGTGGAAAAACTGAAACATTTCGTGTCGCGCAAGGCGTTTGATATCGAAGGTCTCGGGGCCAAGCAGATCGAAATGTTCCACAGTGACCCGGTGCTGCCGATCAACACGCCTGCGGACATCTTCACGCTGCAAGCGCGTGACGCTCAGAGCATATCGCGCCTGAAGAACCGTGACGGTTGGGGGGATACCTCTGCCGCCAACCTGTTTGCAGCCATCGACGACAAGCGCAACATTGCCTTTTCACGTGTATTGTTTGCCCTGGGCATCCGACATGTCGGAGAGGTTGGCGCGCGCGATTTGGCGCTGTTTTATCGCGATTGGGACACGATGGCGCAGGCGATTGATGCCGCGCGCCCCGCCGCTTTGGCACAGCGAGCGGCAGATCAGGCTGAGGAGCAAGAACGTGCCGCCGCCGCCAGTGAAGGCCGGCGGGCGAACATCAAAGAGGCCCGCTTGGCAGTAACCAAAACATACGACCTGCCGGACTCTGCTGTGACCGCCTGGGCAGAACTGATTGGCATAGACGGTATCGGGGCGACCTTGGGCCTGTCTCTCTCGGACGCTTTCGCCAATAGGGATGAGCGTAAAGCATTCGATGATCTGCGCGCGCATCTTACGATTGTTCCGCCCGAGGCCCCGGCATCGGAAAGTCCGGTTGCGGGGAAAACGGTTGTGTTCACCGGGACGTTGGAAAAGATGACGCGGGCCGAGGCCAAGGCGCGGGCCGAGGCATTGGGGGCCAAGGTCTCAGGCTCGGTCAGTCAGAAGACCGACCTTCTGGTTGCAGGGCCGGGCGCGGGTTCCAAGGCAAAGAAAGCTGCGGATCTTGGGATCGAAACGTTGGACGAAGATGGCTGGTTGCAGCTGATCGGGGATGCATGAGCGGTCGCCCCGAAGAACTGTTTCCCCTGTTTGCCCGGCTGGAGACTCTGGATGGCATAGGCCCAAAAACGGCGCAACTTATGGGCCAATTGGGGATCGAGGCACCGCGTGATGTGCTGTTTGCCTTGCCCTACGCTGTGATAGATCGCAGGCGGCGTGACACGATTCAGGGCGTGGACCTTCCATCCACGATAACCGTTGAAGTTACCATCGGTCCGCACCGGCCTCCGCGTACCAAGGGCGGAGCGTATCGTGTGCATGTCGAGGATAGCCAGTCGGATTTTCAGTTGGTGTTTTTCCATGCTCGGGGCGACTACTTGAAAAAGGTTCTGCCCGAGGGCGCGCGCCGCGTCGTATCCGGCAAGCTTGAGCTGTTCGATGGCATGGCCCAGATGGTGCACCCGGACCATATGGTGCCCGTGGATCAGGCCGGAGCGTTGCCCGAGTTTGAGCCGGTTTATCATTTGACACAGGGTGTCACGCAGAAAACCGCGTTCAAGGCGGCGCGCAGCGTCTTGGCCTGTGCGCCCGAACTGGCGGAATGGGCCGACCCTGCACAGGTGGCCAAACAAGAGTGGCCCGCATGGCATGACGCGGTTCACGCTGCGCACGCACCGCAGGGGGCCGATGATGTGGCACCATTCGCGCCCGCCCGCGAGCGGCTGGCATATGACGAGTTGCTGGCGCATCAATTGACGCTGGCTCTGGCGCGGCAGCGAGAACGAAAGGCACGCGGCATTATCAGCGTCTCAACTGGCGCGCTGCAATCCAAGGTACTGGCCAGCCTGCCTTATCGGCCGACAAAAGCGCAGTCGCGCGCGATTGCTGAAATTTCAGCAGACATGGCGTCCGAGGCGCGCATGAACCGGTTGCTGCAGGGCGATGTGGGTGCCGGGAAGACTCTGGTGGCATTCATGGCGCTGCTGGTTGCCGTCGAGGCCGGGGGGCAGGGCGTCATGATGGCCCCCACGGAAATCCTCGCTCGCCAGCATCTTGAAGGCTTGCGCCCGCTGGCCGAAGAGGCCGGAGTTGTGTTGGAGATTTTGACCGGGCGTGACAAGGGGGCCGAACGCCGGGCCAAACTGGAGGCCTTGAAACGCGGCGACATTCACATTCTGGTCGGCACCCATGCGGTTTTTCAAAGCGACGTGGAATTTCACGGCCTGCGGTTGGCGATCGTAGACGAACAGCACCGGTTTGGCGTTCGGCAGCGTATGGAGCTGTCAGACAAGGGGCAGGGGGCGGATGTGCTGGTCATGACTGCTACTCCGATTCCACGCAGTCTGGCCTTGGCGCAATACGGCGACATGGACGTTTCGGTTCTGGATGAAAAACCACCGGGGCGTAAACCCATCAAAACGGCAATTATCAGCACGCAGCGCATGGACGACGTGGTCTCGCATCTGCGCCGGGCCATTGATGAAGGCAAACAGTGTTACTGGGTGTGCCCTTTGGTGGACGAATCCGAGGTCTCGGATCTGACCGCCGCAGAAGAGCGGTTCAAAAGACTGCGGGCTGTGCTTGGGGATGACGTTGTTGGGCTGGTGCATGGGCAGATGCCTCCGATTGAAAAAGATGCCGCGATGGCGGCATTTCAGAGCGGGCGCACCAAGGCTCTGGTTGCCACGACTGTGATCGAGGTCGGCGTCAATGTACCGAACGCCACAATCATGGTGATTGAACGGGCTGAGATTTTCGGGCTTGCCCAATTGCATCAGCTACGGGGCCGTGTCGGGCGTGGCGCGGACGCTTCCACCTGTTTACTTATGTATCAGTCTCCGCTCAGCGAAGGTGGTCGCAGGCGGTTGGAGGTTCTACGTGAAACAGAAGACGGGTTCAGGATCGCCGAAACCGATCTGCAAATGCGCGGCGCCGGGGACCTGATCGGGACCGCGCAATCCGGATTGCCGAAATTCCGGATTGCCGATCTGGAACGGCAGACCGGCCTGATGGCGGTTGCGCAGTCGGATGCCCGGGCGCTGCTGTCTGCGGACCCGAAACTGACGTCCGACAGGGGTCGCGCCGTGCGCGTTCTTTTGTGGCTGATGAAACAGGATCAAGCGATCCGTTTGATTTCAGTGGGTTAAGCTTGATTTTTCAGAAAGCTCACAAATGTTCTCATAAAGTTCTTTACCGACTCGGAAAAATATGAGAACAAAAGGTCAACAAAGAGTTAAATCCCGACCGGAGGTGAGACCATGCTGACCCAGATAAAGACCGCGTTCAGCCGTTCGCAATCAACCATCCTGCAAGATGCGATCGGTGCGGTTTCCCTGGTTGTCATGCTGGTGGTTGCCCTTCACCTGCCAACCGGATTCTGACCCTTTCTGCCTGCGATCTCGTGCCGATGACCCGTGTTTGTCGTCCCCATATGACAAGGGTGACCTGCCTGTCCCATACCCTTTGAAGGGGCCAGCCTCGGCCCCGCGCGGTTCTCTGGACCCCACGCGAGACACGCATGACCTGCCGCCGCCCTTTCCGCCCGGAAGGTGCGGCGGCTTTTTTATAGCTGCCCGGTTCTGAATATCTCGAGCAATGCAGAGAGTACGGAATTCACGGCAACCGAAGCCAGAATCATGCCCATGACGCGGCTAATGATGGCCGCGCCGGAATGGCCGATCCAGCGAATGATGGGCTCGGCCAACAGCATCAGGACAAAGGCAATGGCGATCACGCTGAGCATGACCAAAGCAGTGATCCCCTGATCTGCCGCGCTGTAGCGATTGTTGTCGGTCAGTATGACGATGGCCAGCATGGCGCCGGGCGATGCCAAGGACGGCACAGCCAATGGAAATATCGCCGGGTTGTGCTGATGCATTTTGTCGGCCTGATCCTCTTCCGCCTCTCGAGCCTCGACATCCTGTTTGCTTTCGCCAAAAATCATGGTGAGCGCAAAAAGGAACAGGATGATACCGCCTGCGACCTGAAACGAATTGAGACCGATGTCCAAGGCCTCGATCAGAAGCTGGCCAAACACCAAAAAGAACATAAGAACACCGGCACTGATAAGAGCGGCCAACAATGCGGTACGCCGGCGCGCTGCGGCCTCGACACCGGCTGTCACGGCAATGAACACCGGAATGGTGCCGATGGGATCGATAACCACCCAAAGCGTAACAAAATGTTCCAAAAGATTGTTCAAACCAAAGCTCCCTTAATTGTAAGGAGCCTAGACCGGAACGCTGAAAAACACCATCAGGCGCAATCGGCCTGCTCTGCCTGTTCCATCGCCTCGGCGGTTGCGTCCAGTGCCAGCAAGATTGATGCGTGACGGTTCTTGTAGTCGCGCGCGGGCATTAGAACTTCGAGCCCGTCAAACGGCGCGTCAGGGGCGGGGCCGTCTTTCTTGAGCATGGCGGACAACTGATCGCGGGCGGTTTCAACCTGCGCCCGTGTGGCGCCTATGACAGCGCTGCCTACAACCGAAGCCGAGGCCTGACCCAGCGCGCAAGCTTTCACATCCTGCCCGAATGCCGAGATCTTCCCGTCCTCTACCTTGACGTCGACAGCCACGGTCGAGCCGCAAAGCGGAGCGCGTTTTTTCACGGTCGCATCCGGGTTTTCCAGACGCTCCAGATGCGGGATGTCCGCCGCGAGCGCAAGAATGCGGCCGGAATAGAGCTTGATCAGATCGGTTTCGCCGCTCATGGCTTTCCCTCTTTGCAGGTTCCCCATACATAGTAGCCTGACTCGGGGATGCAAAAGGTTTTTAACATGTCGGCAACTGTGGCGTTTGATGTGTCGAGCTTGAAGTTCAACGAGGCCGGGTTGATCCCGGCCATCGCGCAGGAAGAAGGGACTGGCGAGGTTCTGATGATGGCCTGGATGAATGCCAAAGCCGTCCAGCGGACCCTGGAAACGGGTCGGGTCACCTATTGGTCCCGCTCGCGACAGGCATTCTGGGTCAAGGGCGAAAGCTCGGGTCATGTGCAGGAATTGGTGGATTTTCGTGTCGATTGTGATCGCGATTGTCTGTTGGTTCTGGTGCGTCAGACCGGGCCTGCATGTCATACCAACCGGCGGAGCTGTTTTTACACGGCGATACGGGATGGGGCCGAAACCGAGTTGATGCCTCCGATGGCGTGAATGCCGCCTGCGGCGTCATGCCTTCGGCGAGAGTATTTTTGAAAAGATGAAGACCGGGTCAGAGACCGAGCATGGCTCTGATCTGTTGCGGGGTGTTGCCCTGGTCTCGGTAGAGTGCGATGGCGCGCGCATCGTCACGCTTGGCGAGACGTTTGCCTGTGTCGTCCCGTATCAGGCGGTGATGGTGATATGTGGGAGTGGGCAGTTCAAGCAGATGTTGCAGCAGGACGTGGATTCGGGTCGCTTCGAACAGGTCTTCTCCGCGGATGACATCGGTGATCCGCTGATCCGCGTCGTCGACCACGACAGACAGGTGATAGGAGCTGCCCATGTTGCGGCGCACAAGAATTATGTCACCGACGGACGTCAGGAGGTCGTTGGCGGTGAGGGGGTGCGTTCCCTGATGTCTCGGCCCGGTTTCCTGAAACTGAACAAGTCGGGTTGCATCCATGGCTTTTTGCATGTTGAGCCGCAGTACGTCTTGCGCGCGCGCATCCGTCATGGGGCGTTGCCGGCAGGTTCCCTGGTAGATACGACCGTCCGGACCAAATTGGGGCACACCTTCCTGCGGGGCGCTGGCTGCCGCCTCGATATCCGAGCGGCTGCATGAGCAGGGATAGACCAGACCCTTAGTGATCAGCTTGTCCAGGGCTTGACGGTATCGAGTGAGCCTGTCGGATTGTCGCATCACCGGTTCGGGCCATGTCAGACCGAGCCACGCCAGATCGTCATGGATTTGGGTTTCCCAGTGTGGGCGGGATCGGGATTGGTCTATATCCTCGATCCGCAGCAGTATCTGGCCGGCATTGGCCTGCGCCATATCATGCGCCAGAAGCGCAGAATAGGCATGTCCAAGGTGAAGCGGCCCTGTGGGTGAAGGCGCGAACCGGGTGATGAACGTCACGCTTTTTCTACAACATACACGTCAGATTTCATGTCGAGCCCAGGCAGATGGGGGCCATATTCCCGAAACAGCAGTCGTGCGTGCCCCATATCCAGCCAATCGTTCAGGCGGCATGTGTAGGCTCGTTCAGCGAGTGTGTGATCGTTGAAGGAAAAGGCGAGATGGCCACCTTTGGGTAAAGCGTTCATCAACAAGTCGAAGGTTTCTGGCGGGGCTGCGCCCGCGCCAATGACACCGGTTGCCACAATTACCGTGTACGTGTGAGCCTGAAGCGGGTCTGGATCGGTGATCTCGAAACTGATGAGTTTTCGGTAGACACCTTTGGCATCTGCAGCCTCAAGCATTTTCGGTGTGGGGTCCATGCCATCAATCACCCGAAACCCGGCCTGATGCAGCGCCAACCCGGACAGGCCGGTGCCGCATCCGTAGTCCAAAACCGGGATCTGGTCATCGGTGATAAAGGACCTGAGGGCCGACGCCACGCGACCCGGAGTGGCATAGCCATTCTCGCCGACTTCGTCATCGTAGGATGCGGCCCAGTTCTGATAATGATCCCGCGTGTCTTGCGGCGTGTCCAACCCGTATGTGTCTTTCAGGAACTTTTTGGTCATGGATGCATGTTAGGCCCAGCACGCATGTGCCGTCCACTCAGCAATGCGAGAGCCAGGCCGTCCATGCGGATTTGGCACGATCTGTGTAGGCCTTGTAACGGTCTTTGCGGCCTCGACGTCCACCTTTCAGACCATCGACCGGACGAAACAGTCCGAAATTCACGTTCATGGGCTGAAAAGTCTTGGCCTCGGCACCACCGGTGATGTGGTGGATCAGGGCGCCCATGGCGCTGTCTTGCGGAATGTCGGGCAGCGGAGCCCCCAGAATCTCGGCTGCCGCCATACGCCCGGCCAACAGCCCCATCGCGGCGCTTTCCACATAACCTTCAACACCGGTGATCTGACCGGCAAAGCGGATATTGGGGCGCGACTTCAACCGCATTTGTGCATCCAGCAGGGTGGGCGAGTTGATGAAGGTGTTGCGATGAATGCCGCCGAGACGGGCAAAGCTGGCAGTCTCAAGCCCCGGTATCATTCGGAACACATCCGTCTGCGCCCCGTATTTCATCTTGGTCTGAAACCCCACGATGTTGAACAAGGTTCCAAGCGCATTATCGCGACGCAGTTGCACAACCGCATGAGGCTTAACATCCGGCCGATGCGGGTTTGTCAGGCCGACCGGCTTCATCGGTCCGTGGCGCAGAGTTTCCCGGCCGCGTTCGGCCATAACCTCAATTGGCAGACAGCCATCGAAATACCCGGCGGTTTCACCTTCGTGAAACTCGGTTTTGTCAGCCGCCAGCAATGCGTCGATAAAAGCCTCGTACTGGTCGCGATCCATCGGGCAGTTCAGGTATGCCGTGCGCTCTTGTTCGGTGTCGCCCTTGTCATAGCGGGACTGCATCCAGGCCTGACTCATGTCGATGCTGTCAGCATAGACGATCGGGGCAATTGCGTCGAAAAAGGCCAGAGCATCGGCACCCGTCTCGGACCGGATAGAGGCCCCCAAGGCGGCTGAGGTCAGCGGGCCCGTGGCAAAGATCCAGTGTCCGGTGTCGGGCAGCGAGGTGACTTCCTCGTCCGTGACAGACACGCGCGGATGGTTGCGCAGCCTGGCGGTGACGGTTTCGGCAAAGGGATCGCGATCAACCGCCAGCGCGCCGCCCGCGGGCAGACGATGCGCGTCGGCGGTGCCCATGATCAAGCCATTTGCGGCGCGCATTTCCCAATGCAGCAGGCCAACGGCATTTTGTTCATCATCATCCGAGCGAAAGGAATTGGAACACACCATCTCGGCCAGATTGCCGGTCTGATGCGCAAAAGTGCCCACTTTGGGACGCATTTCGTGGATCACAACGTCCACGCCCATTTCGGCTGCCTGCCAAGCGGCTTCGGACCCGGCCATGCCGCCGCCCACGATATGCAAAATCTCAGTCATGGGCTGCCACATAGGGCAGTCACACGCCTATCGCAACAGGGGTTTCAATGGAGTTCGAGGAGGGAGGTCTTGGGGTCGCCGCTGCGGGAATGTCGCGACTGGTGAGAGAAACCAGTCAGGAGGGACCTTCCGCCTACGGCGACCCAAAAGTATCCACAAGGCCTTAGCCTTGACCCACCATTGCCACAGTGTCGCCCTTTTGAAAAGTCCAAAAATGCGAACAGTGGTCATATTTACCTAAAATAATTGCTTTATTGCTGCCAATTTGGCGGCCGTTTCTCGATAAACGCCGAGATTCCTTCTTTGGTATCACGGTCCAACATATTCTGTGTCATTACCTCGGCGGTATAGGCATAGGCCTGATCCAACGGCATTTGCAGTTGTTCATAAAACGCCTGCTTGCCGATTTTGACCGCCGCTCCCAGCTTGGACGACAGCGTTTCGGCCAGCGCGTTTGTCTCATGTTCCAGCAACATTTCCGGGACAACCCGGTTGACCAGACCAAGCTCGGACGCGCGGTAGGCATCGATGAAATCTCCGGTCGTCAACATTTCGAACGCTTGTTTGCGTGGGATGTTGCGGCTGAGCGCGACCATGGGGGTTGAACAGAACAGGCCGATATTGACGCCGTTCACCCCGAACCGCGTGCCTTCAGCCGCAACCGCCAGATCGCAGGTGGCGACCAATTGGCACCCTGCGGCGGTCGCAATCCCGTGGGGTTGGGCAATCACCGGCTGCGGCAGGCTTTGGATCGACATCATCATTTTGGCGCAACGCTCGAACAGGTCGCGAAAATATGCCTTGCCGCCATCTTCCGATTGTCGACCCTGTGTCATCTGCTTCAAATCATGCCCTGCGCAAAAGGCCTTGCCTGCGCCGGACAGAATCACCACCCGGATCGAGCGGTCCTCGCGCAGTGCATCAAGTTCCGCCTGCAGCGCGGCAATCATCTCGTCGCTCAGGGCGTTCAGCCGGTCGGGGGCATTCATCGTCAGGCGCGCAATTGCACCTGTGTCGCTACGTTCCAGAATTCCCATCTTGTCCTCCAGCCTGAATCCGGGCCAACTCTAATGCGGCAGATAACGGAGGGGAAGCATGTCATTGGCCCTAAACAAGCAAGAGCTGACGGACTACCTAAAACAGGTCTTCCCGCAGGTGCACAAAGACTTTGTGGTCGAAGCGCTGTCCGAAGACGCGATCACCATGCGACTGTTGGTCCAGGACCGGCATTTGCGTCCGGGCGGCACCGTTTCGGGTCCGTCGATGTTTGGTCTGGCTGATGTGTGTGTATATGCGATGGTGCTCGCCCGAAAGGGGCGCAAGTCGCTGGCGGTGACCACCAGCAGTTCGATGGACTTTCTGCGCAAACCGAAAGGAGATGCCGATATGATCGCCCAATGTCGCCTTTTGAAACTGGGGCGCACGTTGGCAGTCGGTGATGTCCTGATCTATTCCGAGGGGTCTGACAAACCGGTCGCGCGGGCCAGTATGACCTATTCGATACCGCCCGAAGGTTCCGTTGCTGCGGCGGCGGGATAAAAAAGGGCCGGGGCGAACCCCGGCCAGGAAGAGGTCCCAAAAGGGACTGGGGATTTCTTAACTCATCCAGAAATAGCGGCTGCTTTCTGTTCCGGCCTGATGGCGCGTCAGGCCAACATCACGAAGCAACCTGTCATCAAGCCGGCCGAGGTTAATTCTGCTGCGGCGACGTTGTTCCCATTTCGTGACCGTCGCCGCAAACCGCACGGCCAGAGCAGCAATCAACGGCAGCCGGGGACTGTCGTTCAGCAGCAGAAGGGCGGGGTTGTACGTTGCGCGTGTCATCTGGGTATCCTTTCAAATTGTATTGACACAAAGTAGAGTTGTTCGGTATATGTCCTTGATACATTCGACATTGTGTCAAAATCAAAGGAAGAATTGTAATGGATACAATTTGGCCGGACGTACTGCCGAAATCCAAAGGTCCCAAATATACATTGGTGGCCGAGACAATTCGAAAAGCCATTGATAACAAAATGCTGGAGGTTGGAACAAAACTGCCACCAGTGCGTGAGCTGGCGTATCGATTGCAAATTACACCAGGCACCGTAGCACGCGCTTACACGATTCTGACCGATGAGGGATTGTTACATGCCGAGGTGGGGCGTGGTACATTCGTGGCCCCTCCGAAATCGCCGATACTGGATGATGTCTGGGCGCGGCAACTTCATCTGCGGGACGACAAATACAACGCCAATGTCAGCCTGTTCAGCCCTCGGCTGGCAGATGTCGGGCAGGTGACGCTGATCCGGGAATGTCTGCAGAAGGTTGCACAATCCGATCCCGGGTTGTTTCTGAACTATCCGACCCGCGACGCCTATAAGCCGATGCGACAGGCCGTGGTTGAATGGTTGTCCGATTTACCGCTCGGGCCCTTGTCGCATGACGACATTGTTTTGACTCATGGGGGACAGAACGGATTGTGCCTGGTGTTCCAGACGATTTTGCGAGGCGCCAAGCCCGTCGTTTTGGTCGAAGATCTTTCCTATGCCGGGTTCCGCCGGGCCGGAGAGTTGATGCGCGCTGACACCGTGGGCGTGAAGATGGACAAGTGGGGCATTGATCCCAACGCCATGGAACATGTCCTCAGGCAGACCCCGGCGCAGGCTGTGTGTGTCTCACCCGAGGTGCAGAACCCCACAGGCACACATGCGCCGCTGGAACGGCGCAAGGAAGTGGTCGAGATCGCCAGGCGGTATGATGTTCAGATCATCGAGGATGATTGCTATCGCATGGGTGACGCGCGCGAGCCCAGCTATCGGGCCCTTGCGCCGGAGCGTGGCTGGCACGTGTCGTCGATCTCGAAGACGTTGACGCCGGCCTTGCGCGTGGGTTTTGCCATTGCTCCGCGGGATCGCAGTGTCGATCTGCGGCGCTCGGCCGAATATGGATATTTTGGCCTGGCGCAACCTTTGGCCGAACTCACGCGTCTGCTTCTGACCGATCCCCGAACCCGTCAGATTGCGCAGGAGGTGAGAGCTAAAATGGGAGAATACGTTCGGATCGCAGTGAATGCTCTGGGCGGGTTTGACCTGAATTGGGCACCCGAGGTGCCTTTTGTCTGGCTGAACCTGCCATCCGGCTGGCGAGCGGCCGCGTTCAGCCGCGCAGCCGAGCGAGAGGGCATTCAGCTTCGTTCGGCGGACGAGTTTGCGCTGCGTGATGGGCGTGCCCCCAACGCAATACGCATTGCCATGAACGGACATGTTTCGCTTGAAAGGTTCGAGGACGCGATGCAACGCCTGCGTCGGTTGCTGGACAATCCGCCGGAACAGATTTCGGTCTGAGAGGAGGGCTCGATGCATATCCCAGAATTGCGCGGCAGCGGGTTTGTGATCTCTCCCATGATCGAGACCGACTTCGGGCCCCTTTATGCAGCCGCCAGTGACCCTTTGATCTGGGCCGGGCATCCGGCGAAGACTCGGCATGAAAAAGCGGTGTTTCGTCCGTATTTCGATTTCTTGTTGGGGGCAGGGGGCACCGTCACAATTCGTGAAACAGGTGGTCGGGTTGTTGGGTGTTCAAGATACTACGAGCCACCCGAGACGCCCGGCGGGATCGCGATCGGCTACAGTTTCCTTGTGCGGGATCATTGGGGCGGGACCAGCAATGGGGCTGTGAAGACTCTGATGCTGAACCATGCGTTTCAGGACCAGGATGAGGTCTGGTTTCACATCGACCCATCGAATATCCGTTCGCAGAAGGCCACCGCGAAGCTTGGGGCGCATCACGTCGATACCCGACCGCGGGATCTTGGCAATGGCGATGCCATGTGGATGCGGTGGGTTTTGCCCAAAACAGAGTGGCAGAAATATGGGGTAAATTAATACCTATTTTGTAAGCATCTGTTTTTGCATAATTAAATGTATTCTTGTGTGCTTGACGCGCGCGTGCACACCTCATAAAACCCGTCCATCGAATTCGGGCCGCTCCGTTAGGGGGCGGTCTTTCACATCAAACAGGACTATCCTGCCATGAAAACCTTTTCTGCAACACCTGCAGACATCGACAAGAAATGGATCCTGATCGACGCCGAAGGCGTTGTTCTGGGCCGTCTTGCCTCGATCGTCGCCATGCGTCTGCGTGGCAAGCACAAAGCGTCGTTCACCCCGAACATGGACATGGGCGACAATGTCATCGTGATCAACGCTGACAAAATCCAGATGACCGGCAAGAAGCGCGAAGAGAACTTCTACTGGCACACTGGCCACCCGGGCGGCATCAAGTCGCGCACCAAACAGCAGATCCTGGAAGGCGCACACCCCGAGCGCGTTGTCGTTCAGGCCGTCAAGCGCATGCTGCCGGGCAACCGTCTGGCCCGTAAGCAGATGACCAACCTGCGCGTTTACGCCGGTGGCGAGCATCCCCACGAGGCGCAAGCGCCCGAAGTTCTGGACGTGAAGTCCATGAACAAGAAAAACACCCGGAGCTAATGACCGATGGCTGATCAGATCAATACTCTCGAAGAGCTGAGCGCCGTCGCAGGCGTTGAAACCGTGGCCGAAGAAGTCATCGTGCGCGAACCCGTGCGTGACGAGCTCGGTCGTTCCTATGCCACCGGCAAGCGTAAAGACGCTGTTGCCCGCGTGTGGATCAAGCCGGGTTCCGGCAAGGTCACCGTGAACGGCAAGGACCAGGACAAGTATTTTGCACGTCCCGTTCTGCAGCTGATCCTTCGCCAGCCGTTCCAGGTTGCCGGTGTGGAAGGTGAGTTCGACGTTGTCGCAACCGTCAAAGGCGGTGGCCTGACCGGTCAGGCCGGCGCGGTCAAGCACGGCATTTCGAAAGCGCTGCAGCTGTACGATCCCAACCTGCGTGGCGCTTTGAAAGCCGCTGGCTTCCTGACCCGCGACAGCCGCGTTGTGGAACGTAAGAAATACGGTAAGCGCAAAGCGCGTCGTTCGTTCCAGTTCTCGAAGCGTTAATTCGCCAAGAACCACGAAAAAGAAAGGGCTCGCACTTGCGAGCCCTTTTTCGTCTCAGACCGCGTTCTTCGCGTCACTCTTCGTAAACGATATTCCAGGCTCCGTTTTCGACAACGCTGACATAAACGGAATCCGCGCCCTGATGGTCGTCCGGCCCATAGGTGATGTGGTTTCCGACCAGCTCATCGCGATAGTCCAGAGACTCCATCGCGGCAATAAAGCTGTCATGGGTCAGGTCCGGACCAGCGGCCTCCAGTGCTTTGACCATCATTTCCGCGGCAGAGTAGCCCAGCATGGCGAAGCCAACAGGATCTTCTCCGGTTGCGGCTTTGTATTCTTCAATGAAAGCGGCGGGGGCGGGCTCATCCGCGCGGGCCCATAGGTCCTGCCACGAAGCCGCCGCGTAAAACCCATCGGTCACGCCGCCCGGAACCTGCGCGACCACGGTCAGGAAACTGGCCGATGTACCGAGGAACTTCATATCCTCCAGCCCCATTTTCTTGGCGGTGCCGACCACGGTGATCACCTGACGCACGCCAAGCGCCATCGTAACGATGTCGCAGCCTTCCTCTTTGAGTTTGCTAAGCGAGCCGACAAAATCTGTTTCATCCGGCTTGTGCGTGGTCTCGGCGACAAACGCGACCCCGATTTCCTCGGCTCCGGCCTTGCTGCCTTCCAGAATTTCTTCTCCAAAATCCGTGGGCAGGTACATTGTGCACACCGCTTGCGAGTCGAATTGCGCGTTCAGGTATTTCACGCCAACCCGGGCCTGATCAAAATAGGTCGAGAACGAGGTGAACTTGTTCTTCATCGGCGGCTGCAGCATCTGTCGCGCAGCTGTCAGAGGGGCCACATTCGGGATGCCTTTGGGGTCCAGCAGCTTGAATCCGGCCATGTTCATGGGAGTGCCGAGGGATTGCAGCATGGCAAACACCTTGTCGCGGTTCAGCAGCTTGTTATAGCCCTGCATGGCGCGCGGCATCTGATAGCCGTTGTCTTCGACCACAAACCGGATCGTTCGACCGTGGACGCCGCCATTGGCGTTGACCCGATCGAACACAACATTCGCGCCCTTGGTGGCGGGTACACCTACGGCAGCAAAAATACCGCTCAGGTCATTGACGGAACCGATGACGATTTCATCGTCGGTGACGCCCTGGGTTTGCGCCCAGCCCATCGTTCCCGCGGCACCAAAAACAGTTGCTGCAGCCAATCCGTGGATCAGACTCCTCATAATGTTCCTCCCTTTCTATCCAATTATTTATACATGTCTTCAATGAGATGTGCGTGGTTCTTTTCAACCAGATTGCGTTTTAGCTTCATCGTGGCCGTCAGTTCTTCGTCGTCTGCGGACAATAATACATCAATCAGTCGAAAATCCTTGATTTGTTCGACCCGTGCGAATGACTTGTTGGCGGCTGTGACCTCGGCGCGGATCAGCTCGGTAACCTCGGGTGCCGCACAGAGCGACGCGAAATTCGAGAACGGCACGCGGGCTTCCTGCGCGAATTTCTCGACATTCTCCTGATCGATCATGATCAGGGCCGTCAGATACTTGCGCTTGTCGCCGATAATCACGGCGTCGGACACGTAATTGCTGAATTTCAGGCGGGTTTCGATTTCGGCTGGCGTGATGTTCTTGCCTCCGGCGGTGATGATGACGTCTTTGAGGCGTCCGGTGATCGCGACAAACCCATCGGCATCGACATGTCCCATATCGCCGGTGCGCAGCCACCCGTCGGCTGTGAATGTCTCAGCGGTTTTGGCGTTGTTGCGCCAATATCCCTGAAACACGTTCAACCCCTTGACTTGGATTTCACCCTCGTCCGAAATCCGTAATTCGTTTCCGGGCACCGCCTGCCCGATTGTGCCGATCTTGTTGGCCTCAAGCGTGTTCAACGCGGCAATGCCTGATGTTTCGGTCATGCCAAACCCTTCTACCATGGGCACACCAATGGCCCAGAACCAGCGCAGAAGCTCGGGTGAGATCGGCGCGGCGCCAGATCCGCCCCGACGCAGTTTGTCGAGGCCCAGCATCCGCCGCAGATTGCGCAGAACCAGACGGTCCCAGAGCCAGAAATACGCCGCGACCGGTACGGGTACGGTTTTGTTGTCCAGAATATACGCCGCCCGCGCCGCGCCAGCCTTGAGCGCCATGTCAAAGGCGGCGCGCCCGATCGGAGTGGCTTGTCTGGCCATAAGCTGAACCTGTGAATAGATCTTTTCCCACACACGGGGCACGGCCGTGAATGTCGTGGGCGAAACCTCCAGCAGATTGGCAAAAACCGTTTCGGTGCTTTCGGCAAAATTAACGGTGCTTTTTGCGGCCAGCGGGTAAAAGACGGACACGTCGCGTTCGAGGATATGGCAGAGCGGCAGAAAACAAAGTTGTTCGTCCGTCTCCAGCGCGGGAAGGGACAGCGCTCCGGCCTCGATCGCGGCCATGATGTTCTCGTTGCTCAGCATCGCGCCTTTGGGTTTGCCGGTCGTGCCTGACGTGTAAACCAGAAGGGCAGTGTCTTGAGGCGTCGTTTGCGCAATTTCGGCTTCGAACGCACCGGGGTCTTCGGCTTCGGCCTGTTTGCCCAATGCGTACAGGTCTGCAATCATCATGCATCGGGGATGGTTCAGGTCGTGCAGCCCTTCGTCGTCCAGAATGATGACCTTAATCAGATCCGGCACGTCCTTCTCGATCTCGAGGAACTTGTCCAGTTGCTCCTCGTCCTCGACGATCAGAACGCGGCTTGCGCTGTCGTTGATAAGGTACTGCAACTGGCTGGCCGAGTCGGTTGTGTAGACGCCGGACGCAATGCCGCCGACACCTTGAATGCCCATATCCAGCCAACACCACTCTTTCCGGTCTTCCGACAAGATCGACACCACCTCGCCGCGTTTCAAACCCAGTTTGCGCAAAGCCAGACCGATCCATTTCGCGTGCTGCCAGTAATCGGCCCAGGAATAGGACTTCCAGATGCCAAAGTCCTTTTCGCGATGTGCTGTGCGCGACCCCAGTTCAGCGCATCTTTTCTGGAACAACTCTGTAATCGTCAGGCAGCCATCCACACGCAGCGGGCGTTGGCCGGGCGTGGCGTTGAACTGCACACCATTGATCGTTTTCTGCGGGGGCAGGGAGATAGCATCCATCTGGCTTACCTCCACGTCTTCTTGCGTTTCCAGCGTCGGTTTTCACGCGCGCCTTCTTCCTGGACGCCCAGATAGAAATTCCGGATGTCTTCGGACTGCATCAAAGCCTTCGCATCTCCGTCCATTACGATCCGACCGATTTCCATCACATACCCCCGATGCGCCAGTTCCAGCGCCGCGTTGGCATTCTGTTCGACCAGCATCATGGTCATGTTCTGCTCATCATTCAAACGTTTCAGGATGCCAAATATCTCTTGAACCAACAACGGAGACAGTCCCAACGAAGGTTCATCCAGCAACATGACCTTTGGACTGGCCATTAAGCCGCGTCCGATTGCCAGCATCTGCTGTTGCCCGCCGGACAAGGTGCCTGCTTCTTGATTGCGCCGGTCTTTCAAGACCGGAAAATACGAGAACACCAGCTCTCGGTCGTGGTCGATCTGCCCCTTGTCCGACAAGGTATAAGCCCCAAGGCTGAGGTTTTCATCGACCGTCAGTAGGGGAAAAACCTCGCGCCCTTCAGGAACATGGACAATGCCCTGCTGCACGACCGTATGGGGTTCCGACCCTTGAATTTCGCGCCCGTCAAATGTGATCGTACCTTTTTCCGGGTCCATGACACCCGATACCGTTTTCATCAACGTGGTCTTGCCCGCACCGTTCGCGCCCAGGATCGAGACGATCTGGCCCGGGTACACATCAAGCGACACGCCCCGAATGGCCATGATGGGTCCATAAAAGCTTTCGATATTGCGAATTTTCAGGACCGGCTCAGTCATGAGGCTTTCCCGAGATAGGCCTCGACCACAGCCGGATGGGACTGCACATGAGCAGGCGTGCCAAGCGCCAGCATCGCGCCATCGGCCATCGCCAGAACACGGTCCGAGACACCCGAGACCAGCCCCATATCATGTTCGACCATCAGCACCGTGATCCCCATCTGCCGACGGATATCATCGATCCACCAGCGCATGTCGGTGGTCTCTTCGACCGAAAGCCCCGAGGCCGGTTCGTCCAGCAACAGCAGCTTGGGGTCTGTCGCCAGCGCGCGGGCGACCTCGACCACCTTGCGCACACCGTAAGGAAGGCCCGAGATCATCTTGTCGCGGAACGCCTGAAGATCGAGGAAATCAATGATCTGCTCGACCTTCTCTCGGTTCTCGATCTCTTGTCGGCGTGCCGACGGCAGGAACAGGATGTCTGACAGCATGTTGGTTTTGCGGTGACGATGTCGTCCGACCAGCAGGTTCTGCAGGACCGAGGCATGTTCGAACAGCTCGATATTCTGAAAGGTCCGCGCCACCCCGAAGGACGCAACGCCCGAAGGCTTGACGTGCAGAAGATCGTGCCCGTCAAAGCGGATCGACCCTGCAAACGGGTCATAAAACCGCGAAATCAGGTTGAACACAGTGGACTTGCCCGCGCCATTGGGACCGACGATGGCAAAAACTTCGCCCTCATCGACTGAAAAAGACAGATCATCCACTGCCGTCAGGCCACCAAACTTCAGGGTGACGTTTTGGAACTCCAGCAGGCTCATCTCAGACGCTCCGTCTTGAGGTAGGATTTCTGCTTTTTGAACATATCCTTACGGTAGAAGGGAAACAGTTCGAACCACGTACGGATCTTGAGCCAGCGACCATACATGCCCATCGGCTCGAACAGAATGAAGGCGATCAGGATCATGCCGAAAATGCCGAACTCCAGCCCCGGTATCGCGACGGTGTTGCCGCCAAAAATCGCGCCGACATATTCTTTCGAGATGGACAGAAATTGCGGCAGGAAGCCGATCACCGTCGCCCCCAAAAATGCACCATGGATCGAGCCCAGACCGCCGATCACGATCATCATGAGCAATTGGATCGAGATCACAACGCTGAAGGTCTCGTTGTTGAAGGCTCCGGCAAACAGCCCCATCAAGGCGCCCGCCCATCCCGTGATCGCGCAGGACAAGGCGAACGAAATCATCTTGGTTCTGGCAAGATCGACACCCATGGCCTGTGCCGAAACCTCGGAATCCCGAACGGCGATGAAGCTGCGCCCAAGGGGCGAGCGCAGCAGATTGATGTAGCCCAGCGTCACAATCACGGCGACCGACAGAACCAGCCAGAAGAACAGGTTGGGCGTGGCCCAGCGGTCGACCAGAACGCCGAAAATCTCAACCCCGCCAAGGAATTTTCCGGCGACGCCACCGGTGATCGATTCCGCCAGAACGATGATGTCATCCATCAGAACCGACAGCGCCAATGTGAAGATCGCCAGATAAATCCCATGCAGACGCAGGGCAGGGATCGCCACCGTGACCCCCGCGATACCGGTGATGACCCCGGCCAGCGGAAAGGCGATCAGGAAGGGCACGCCCGATTCGATCAGCACGACATTCGCATAGCAGCCCACGGCCAGAAACGCCGCGTGGCCCAGGCTGGCCTGCCCCGTATGGCCGGTCAGGATCATCAGCCCAAGGCCCGCAATCGCCCAGATCAGAACATTTGTCAGCTCTCCCAGATAAAATGCGTCCAGCCACAGCGGGGCGGCGGCCACCACCGCGAGCAGGATCAGATAGAGGCAAAGCTGATAGCCATCTTTCCAGGGTCGGATATCCTGCATGTAATTGGTTTTGAAGACAATCCTCATGGCGCTCAGACCTTCTTGACCCTGACCTGACTGAACAAACCGTGTGGGCGAAAGATCAGAACGGCCAGAAGCAAAGCGTAAGGCGCAATCTGGCTGTACCCGGCAGCGATATACCGGCTGGCGAAGGGTTCGATCACACCGACGATGAGGCCTCCGGCCAATGCGCCGGGCAGGCTGCCAAAGCCTCCGATGACTGCAGCGGCGAAGGCCTTGATGCCCAAAAGTCCCGTTGTCGGATCGACAGATCCCTTGGCCGCGAACAGAATGCCTGCAATGCCGGCAACGACCCCGGCCAGAGCCCAGATAAAGCCCTGAACCCGTTTCACGGGAATGCCCATGTAATACGCCGCCAACTGGTTTTGAGATGCGCCCTGCATCGCAAGACCCAGTTTTGTTTTGCTGAAAAACACATACAGGCCCCAAGTCAGCAGGATGGTGACAACAATCACGGCCACATCTTCCATGCCCAGCACCAAGCCGCCAAATCGGACCTCTTTCCCGGCCAGCGGGTTTTGCAGGGTTTGGGGTTCGTGGCCCCAGATCAGGCCTGCCACGAAGCGGATGACAAAGCCCAAGGCAATGGTCAGGATCACCACGGCAACCTGACTTTCTCCGAACAGACGGCGAATGATCAGGCGGTCGATCAGATATCCAAGCGCACCCATGATGGCCAATGAGATCGGCAAGGCCAGAAGAAACGGCAACCCCATATATTCGGTGTTGGTCAGACCGATCGTGACAAACGCCCCCAGCATCATGAAATCGCCCTGCGCGAAGTTCACCGCCTCGGTCGCCTTGTAAATCAGTACAAAGCCAAGGGCGATCAGGCCATAGACACAGCCATTCGCCAGCCCGCTAATCAGCAGCTGTGCGTTATCCAAACTCATCCTCCCATGCCGTTATGTCCGGCCTGTTTGACGCCCCGGATTCTGTCCGTCTTCGCAGGTCTTATGCCATTATGGCGTGATAATCACCTTGCCGTCACTCTTTTTCAGCGCGCCCGCCAGATCGGCGACCACATTGCGCAGAGACAGGTGCCCGGACACGTCAGTTTTCCAACGTCCATCGGCAAAACGCGCCTGCACCTCGGCAATGACGCGCATCTGATCTTCCGGCGGCGTGGACATCATCCACTGAGTCAGCCAGAACCCTTCGATCCGCTTGTTCATGAAAATCAATTGCCCGGTCTGGGTCAGTTGCGGAAACTCGGTGCTGAGCTTTCCGTAACAGATCCATCTGGCCCGATTGGGCATGGCGCAAAAAACCTGTTCAGACAGTTGATCTGCCACGGCATCCAAAAACACGCGTGGTTTCAGTTCCGCACTGATAGCCGCGAATTTCTGCACTACGTCCGGGTCAGAGGTGACCAGAACCTCGGTCGCTCCCAGGGCCTTCAGCGGCGAAACCGCTTCGGCACGACGTACAAGAGCGATGGATTTCAACCCCAGATCGCGGCCAAGGCTGCACATCAGCTTGCCCAACTGGCTGGTCGCAGCAGATACGATAAAGGCATCGCCCGCCTGTCGCGCGATATCCACCATGGCCATCGCCGTCAGTGGGTTGACGATCTGTGCAGCACCATCCTCGTCCGAGATGTCAGACCGGAGGGGGATGCACATCTGGGCCTGCGTGACCACATATTCTGCCCATGCGCCTGAACCCGCCGCGACGAAGGCGACGCGCTTGTCTTGCAGGCCCTCGGCACCAGCCCCTGTGGCAACCACATCACCACATCCCTCGAACCCCGCTGCCGCGCCTTTGACTCGGGGTTGGCCATATTCGCCTTTTATAAAATGGATGTCCGAAGGGTTAACCGAGGCTGTTCGCAGCCGGATCAGAACCTGTCCCGGCCCGGGTTGCGGCAACGGTAGTTCGGCATCTGCCAGCCAGTCCGAAGCGTTGTCAAGCGTCGGCCCGGATGCTGTCGCTGCGTATCCCTCATGTGTCTGAACAACGGCGAACATTGTGGATGGCAGGGAAGTCATATGTGTATCCTTGGTCTGCAGACAATAAGGTTTTGGCGAATTCGGAACGGGCGTTCAGTGCATTGTCGTGGTATCCGAGCGCCCGGCTGTGCGTATTGTGCAAACCAAACAAATGGAAGCGTGAGCGTCAATCGCGTGCAGCCCTAACGTCGCGGAATTGCCCTACGGCGAAATGGTGGGACGGATTTAAATCACCCGTCCATACCTTCATTTATTGTGAAGACAGATAGTTGCGAAGTTCCAGAATCTTTTCGGCGGCCAGATCTGGGGAGGCCTTGATGTCTTCCAGAATCCGGATCACCCGGGTTTTGACGTCTTGCGCCAGAGCACTGTCCTGAACGGATGCAATCATGGCATCATAGTCAAGCTCTTGCGCTGTCAACAGACCGTCCTGCACCCAGCTGTTGAGCAGTTCCTGTCCCTGAGCCGCCAGAGCCGCAACCTGATCCTGGGCCTCCGCTGCGGCGTCTGCGCCTTGCTGCGTCGCTGCGTCAACCGCCGCGCTGGCGGCCTCCTGAACGGCGCTTGCAGCTTCGGATACCGCGTCACCAGCCTCTTCTGCCGCCGATTGCAGTTGTTCAGACGGAGTGGGTTCGGGTTGGGTTGCATAGTAATAGGCACCGACACCTATGACTGCGATGATTGTAATAATGATTAATCGCGACATGCTGATCTCCTTCCGCGAAAATGTGTCGCCAGATGATTTGAAAATATCTGATAACAAAGGGGAAAACTTCCGGTTTGAAATCACGGCATGGTTTTGAGCCACGCGACGCTGATCGCCGCACATTCGCGTGGCGGATTCATGCCATGAGCGAGGAAACTGAGCTTGCACCACTGGAACGGAAAAACACGTGGGCTTGATCACGTTCGGACCTTTCCAGTCTTGAACGGCGTTTTAGCGCAAGGATCACAGAGGCAGCACAGGGTGTCATAGCATGACACCTTTGGCTCCAGATTGCCGCTACAAAGGGAATCGCGGAACGTCCTTAATGCGATAATAGTGTTTTTTCAACGAGATAGTGGCGGAGAGACAGGGATTCGAACCCTGGGTGGGCTTGCACCCACAACGGTTTTCGAGACCGCCCCGTTCGACCACTCCGGCACCTCTCCGCGGGGGTCTGTGAAGGGGGGATTTAGTGAGGAACGGGCAGGGGTGCAAGCAGAAAATTCCCGATTTTCAAGATAGAAGGATTTTCCATTGCCAGCGGGCTGAAATCTCCTACGCTGTTTGTTATGACCCAACACATTCGCACATTCGCCCTGAACCTCTGCATCGCCATCTTCGCCCTGTGCTGGACTGTTTCGGAAACGCACGCCGCCAGCCGTGAACGGATTGAGGCGTTTTTGACCACGACCGGCTTTGACGTGGCGCTGGAAAGCATTGCGTTTGCGTCGGCCTCGGCACCGGACATGCTGGGGATTGACGCGGACGGGTTCGGCTCGGACTGGACGCGCCTGACGAATGAGGTGTTCGACACCGAAGGCATGCACGAAACCGCTGTGTCCATCCTTGAACAAACCCTCAGCGATGAGGCGCTGACCCATGCGGTCACGTTCTATGCCAGCGATCTGGGACAACGGCTGGTCGAGGCAGAAAACGCGGCGCATATGGATGATGACGACGAAGCAAAACAGTTGCAGGGACAGAAAATCGTCTCGGAGCTGATCAAGAACGGCTCGGAGCGGGTGGAAAGTTTCAAACGGATGAACCGGGCGGTGGATGCCAGCGGCACCTCGCTGCGGGCTTTGCAAGAGATTCAGGTGCGGTTCCTGCTGGCCGCCAGCGCGTCCGGGGTAATCGACCTGCAACTGAGCGGTGACGAGCTGCGCGAAAGGATGAAGCGGAACGAGGCCGATATGCGCCGGTCGCTGCAATTGTCGGCTTTGGCGGGATCAGCCGCTACGTACAAGGACTTCTCGGATGACGAAGTCGATGCCTATGTCGTGGCATTGGAGCACCCGTTGATGCAGGAAGTCTATGAGCTTCTGAATGCTATCCAATACGAGATCATGGCGATGCGGTTCGAAGTTCTGGCCGCGCGGATGTCCGAACTGCGCCCGGCGCAAGACATCTGATGCGCGCGTTTGCCATCTCTTTGATCTGCGCGATCTGGGCTGTGTCGGCATCCGCCAATCCCAATGTGGATCGATTGATGGAAGCGATGCAGGTGCCCGCCTTCATGGAGATCTTGAGTGACGAAGGGCGGGAACAGGGCCGCATGATGAATGAGGGGCTGCTGGGCGGTTCAGGCGGTGCCTATTTCGCGGCACAGGTGGCCGATCTTTATGACCCTGAACAGATGACGGCGCAAATGGCTGAAACCGTTGGTCTTCACATGACGGAGGCGCAGCTTGAACAGGCAGCGATCTTTTTTGAAAGCGATTTGGGGCAGACCATCGTGTCATTGGAAAACTCGGCCCGTCGCGCGATGGGGGAAGACACCATCGAAGACATGGCGCGGTCGACCTATCAGACCGTGGATACGGACAGCGCTTTTTATCAGCTTGTGGACGAGTATATCCGGGTCAACGATCTGATCGACCAGAACGTGCGCGGCACAATCAGCGCGGATTTCAGCTTTTATCGCGGTCTTTCATCGGGGCCGGGCGTGCCTGCGGATGATGAGGCGATCCTGAGCGAACTTTTGTCAAACCAGGACAATACCGAAGAAGAAACCACGGAATGGATGTATGCGTTTCTCCTGTTGGCCTATCAACCGCTGAACGAAGGCCAACTGCGCGAGAACATCGCCTTTTCCAGAACCGACACCGGCCAGGCTCTGAACCATGCCTTGTTCGAGGGATTCGACACTTTGATAAATGACATTTCCTACCAGCTCGGTGCGGCGGTTGCGCAAGCTATGCGGGCCTCGGATTTGTGATGTTCGTTTAGGGTTGACTTTACCCCCTATTGTTTGGATAAGCCCGCATCCCGGCCGGTTCTTCCGCGCCGGGTCTCGTTATTATTTGACCCAAGGCGTGCGCCTCAGGGTCTTCACACAGCCCGAAAAGGGCGCGCTGTTCGAGGTGGCTTTCAAGTTTCTTGGGGCCAAAACACCCAGACGGGGACCACAGAACGCGGTTAGACAAAGGAAAGACGCATGTTTGCGGTCCTCAAGACTGGCGGCAAGCAGTACAAGGTTCAGGCGGGCGACGTGCTCCGTGTTGAAAAGCTGGTTGCCGACGCAGGTGAAAAAGTTCAATTCAACGATGTTCTGATGCTGGGCGGTGACGCTCCGGTTGTTGGCGCACCTTTCGTTGAAGGCGCTGGCGTACAGGCCGAAGTGATCGAACAGATCAAAGGTGACAAGGTCATCAAATTCGTCAAGCGCCGTCGTAAGCACAGCTCGAAGCGTACCGTTGGCCACCGTCAGAAACTGACTCTGGTCAAAATCACCGACATCCTGTCGTCGGGCGCTGACAAGTCGGGCATCAAAGCTGCAACCGGTTCTGCTCCGGCTGGCGAAGCGGCACCTGCTGCAAAGCCTGCCAAGAAAGCGGAAGCCAAGGCAGAGGCACCCGCCGCTGCGGCTGCTGCTGACGATCTGACCAAGCTGAACGGTGTCGGCCCTGCCGCTGCCAAAAAGCTGGTTGAGGCCGGTATCGAGAGCTTTGCCGCTCTGGCCGCCTTGTCGGACGAGCAGATTGCTGCTATCGACACCGTCAAAGTGAAACCCGAATGGGTTGAGCAGGCCAAAGAACTGGCCCAAGGCTAAGGAGAGAGAGAATGGCACATAAAAAAGCTGGCGGTTCCTCCCGTAACGGTCGCGACTCAGCGGGTCGTCGCCTTGGCGTGAAACTCTATGGTGGCCAGGCGGCCATCGCAGGCAACATCATCGTACGTCAGCGCGGCACCAAGTTCTGGCCGGGCGAAGGCGTGGGTATGGGCAAGGATCACACCATCTTTGCAACTGTCGATGGCGCTGTGAAGTTCCACAAGGGGCTCAAAAACCGCACCTTTATTTCGGTCCTGCCAGTGGCGGAGGCCGCAGAGTAAGCCGAAACCCATAAGGTTTGAAAAAGCAGGGGATCGGTAGAAATACCGGTCCCCTTTCTCGTTTTCAGGAGTGGTCTTATGACCGAAGTGATCACAACAGAACGTCTGGTCTTGCGTCGTTTTCGGCGTGACGACTCGGCGCGTCTGGTCGCGCTTCTGAACGACATGGATGTGGTGCGGTGGTTGACTGTCGTTCCGCATCCCTATGGCCCCGAGGATGCGTCGGCTTTCATCGAAACGATGGCTGACGAACAGGATGCGTTTGCGATCACAAATGATGACACGCTGATCGGCTGCATCTCGATCGGCAATCAGCTGGGATATTGGGTCGGGAAGCCCTCATGGGGACGGGGATTTGTGTCCGAGGCCGCTCGGGCGATGGTCTCGCGTCACTTCCGGTCTGATGTGCAGGTGCTTAGGTCTGGCTATCACGAAGGTAACGCGCGGTCCGCAGCAGTTTTGAACCGGCTTGGATTCCAGCCCGGCGGGCAGCATCGGGCGACAGTGCGCTCGACCAACAAAGACGTGATCATACAGGACATGCAGTTGACGCGGACCTCGTGGGAGGCGCTGCAGTGACCGTCGCAACCACCAGTTTCCTGATCTTTGCCGCCAGCCAGGTCGGCACGCCGGGACCGGCCAACATGGTCCTGCTGGGCACCGGTGCGCGCTATGGCTTTCGGGCGGCGCTGCCCTTTGTCGGTGGGGTCATACTGGGCAAACAATTGATCATCTGGCCGGTCGGATTCGGCCTGATGCAGGTGGCCGAGCAGGCGCCGCTGGTGTTCTCGGTGCTGAAATACGCGTCGGCCGCTTATATTTGCTGGCTGGCCTGGAAAATCGCCAATCTGCGGCTGTCTCGCGGGACCAGCCCGCGAGATGTACCCGGGTTTTGGGCGGGTTTGATCGTACACCCGCTGAACCCAAAGGCCTGGGCTATGATCATCGCCGGATTTACCGGATTTGTTGCGGCGGGAACGTCCAGCGTTAACGCCACGTTCACGATTGCTCTCTGTTTATTGCTTTGTCAGGCGGTTTTGCACCCGATCTGGACCTTCGCGGGGGATCGGATCGCCCATACGGTTGAAGGACGGCCTGCGGAAAAATATCTGATGTGGACACTGGCCGGCCTAACGGTTGCGTCCGTATTTTTTGTGTTGTTCGGAGGAGGAACGCATTCATGAAACTTGAGACGATAATAAACCAGCCGGTCATCGAAACCGAGCGGTTCGACCTGCGCCCTCTGCGTCGGTCGGATATGGGTCTCATCGAGCATTATGCAGGCGACGAGCGCGTGGCGCGCATGACCACTCGGATTCCACACCCATTGCCACCCGGCTCGATCGAAGCGTTCGTGACCCGTTCGATGGCTGAAGACCGGGACGAGGATGTCTGGGCAATGGATGCTACTAAGGAGGATGGCCCCGAGTTGATTGGCCTGATCTCGCTGACGCGGTTGGATCGCAACCAGTCCGAGGTGGGCTATTGGGTCGCTCCGGTTTATTGGAACACCGGCATCGCGTCGCTTGCGGTTGAGGCGTTGGTAAATGCCAACCCGTTGGAAAACGCGAACATGTTCGCGAGCGTCTTTCAGGATAACCCGGCCTCGGCGCGGGTGCTGACGCATTGCGGTTTTGAATACCTTGGTGATGCAGAAACCTATTCGGTGGCGCGCGATGCGAATGTGCCCACCTGGACCTATACCAAGAAACTCTGACTTGTGGCCGATGGGGCCTTTGCAGTAGGGGACAGTCATGAAATTTCTCGATCTTGCAAAGGTCTACATCCGGTCCGGGGCCGGAGGTGGCGGTTGCGTCAGCTTTCGGCGCGAAAAGTACATCGAATACGGCGGTCCTGATGGCGGGGATGGCGGTAAAGGCGGCTCGGTCTGGGTTGAGGTTGTGGACAGCCTGAACACTCTGATCGACTTCCGTTATCAGCAGCATTTCTTCGCCAAGAACGGCCAGCCCGGTCGCGGCCAGCAACGCACCGGCAAGGATGGTGACGACATCATCCTGCGCGTACCGGTGGGCACCGAGATTCTGGACGAAGACGAAGAGACCGTCATCTGCGACCTGACCGAGGTTGGCCAGCGTGTGCTGCTGGCCAAGGGTGGCAATGGCGGTTTCGGCAACCTGCATTTCAAATCGGCGACCAATCAGGCGCCGCGTCGGGCCAATCCGGGGCAGGCGGGGATCGACCGCACCATCTGGCTGCGCCTGAAACTGATTGCGGATGTGGGTCTGTTGGGTATGCCGAACGCGGGCAAATCGACCTTTCTGGCGGCCACGTCGAACGCGCGACCCAAGATTGCAGATTATCCGTTTACCACGCTGCACCCCAATCTGGGCGTCGTTGGTGTCGATAACGTGGAGTTCGTCGTCGCCGACATCCCCGGTCTGATCGAAGGCGCTCATGAGGGCAGGGGGATCGGAGACCGCTTTCTGGGCCATGTGGAACGCTGTGCCGTCCTGTTGCATCTGGTCGATGGCACCTCGGACACGGTGGCCGAAGACTATTGCACCATCATCCATGAGCTTGAGGCCTATGGCGGAGAGTTGGCCGACAAGCCGCGCATCACCGTCCTGAACAAAGTTGATGCGCTGGATGATGAGGAACGGGAACTGGCCAAGGCCGAATTGCAAGAGGCC
Organism: Ruegeria sp. K11; assembly: GCF_056531905.1. Lineage (NCBI taxonomy): Bacteria > Pseudomonadati > Pseudomonadota > Alphaproteobacteria > Rhodobacterales > Roseobacteraceae > Ruegeria > Ruegeria sp. K11. The sequence goes on along the minus strand of NZ_JBQFMP010000006.1, from coordinate 89,423 downwards.
GTCGGCGGCCCGGTCATGACCATGTCCGGCGTCGCGCATCTGGGCGTGACCGAGGTGCTGCGCGCCCTGCGTGCCCGGATTGACGACAACCGCGTGCGCCATAAACCCGCTGAGGAGGCCGCGCCTTGGCAACCCTGACGCAGGCCCGCCGCCTGGTGGTCAAGATCGGGTCGGCCCTTCTGGTCGGCCGGAATACGGGATTGCTGAGATCGGACTGGCTGAAATCGCTGGCGCAGGACGTGGCCTGGCTGAAAGGGCAGGGCACGGATGTCGTGCTGGTCTCGTCCGGATCAATCGCCCTGGGGCGCGGCGTGTTGGACCTACCGATGCAGAACCTGCCTTTGGAACAGTCTCAGGCCGCCGCGGCGGTCGGTCAAATCAGGCTGGCGCGCGCTTATGAAGAGGCTCTGACGCCGCATGAGATCAAAACTGCGCAGGTGCTGGTCACGCTGGAGGACAGCGCGGACCGACGGAGATATCTGAATTCACGCGCGACGCTGGAAACCCTGCTGGGGCTTGGTGTCGTTCCGATTGTCAACGAAAACGATACAGTCGCCACGGATGAGATCCGATATGGCGACAATGACCGGCTGGCGGCGCAGATTGCCGTGACCATTGGGGCGGATCAATTGATTCTGCTGTCGGATGTTGATGGTTTCTATTCCGGCAATCCCAACGAGGACGCCTCCGCCACCCGCTACGATGTGATCGAACAGATCACGCCCGAGATCGAGGCCATGGCAGGCGACGCCGGATCAGGTCTGTCCAAGGGTGGCATGAAGACCAAACTGTTGGCCGCCAAGATGGCGACGGCTGCGGGATGTGATATGGCGATCACCGAGGGATCGCCTTTGAACCCATTGAAAACGCTTGAAAACGGCGCGAATTGTACTTGGTTCACGGCGACGCTTGATCCGCATGCGGCCCGGAAGCGCTGGATTTCGGCCATGAAACCGCGCGGCGAAATCGTGATTGATGACGGTGCGGCCAAGGCGCTTTCCAATGGCAAAAGCCTGCTGCCTGCTGGCATAGTCGAGGTCACCGGAGACTTTGGCCGGGGCGATCCGGTGGCTGTTCTGGATGCGCAGGCCCGCAGGCTGGCGCAAGGGCTCAGCCGCTATACCGCGCAGGAAGCGGACGCGATCAAAGGGCGGAGATCGTCCGAGATCGAGGCGACGTTGGGCTATCCCGGCCGGGCGGTGCTGATACATCGCGATGACCTGGCGCTGTGATGGCCCAATTGGATATACTGAGACCGAAAGGCGCTTGAGATGAAGGATTTTGACAATATTCCCGCAATGATGGCTGACCTTGGTGCACGCGCCAAAGGGGCCTCGGCCGAGCTTGCCTTTGCCAGTGCCGAACGCAAGCACGCAGCGCTGATCGCCGCCGCCGAAGCCGTCTGGAACAACCGTGCGGACATCATTGAGGCCAACAAAAAAGACCTCGAATTCGGACGTGATAAGGGCCTGAGCCCGGCCATGATGGACCGCCTGATGCTGGACGAGGCCCGCGTGCAGGGCATGGTTGACGGGCTGCGGACCGTGGCCGATCAGCCCGATCCGGTGGGAGAGGTGATCGCCGAATGGGACATGCTCTCGGGCCTGAACATTCAGCGCGTGCGCACGCCGCTGGGTGTGATCGGCGTAATTTATGAAAGCCGCCCGAACGTAACGGCGGATGCAGGCGCGTTGTGTTTGAAGTCCGGCAATGCCGTGATACTGCGCGGCGGGTCCGAGAGCTTTCATTCTTCGGGCGCGATCCACGCCTGTCTGGTCGAGGGGCTGAAAGCGGCCAACCTGCCCGAGGATGCCATTCAGCTTGTGCCCACCCGCGACCGTGCGGCGGTGCAGGAATTGCTGACCATGACGGATTATGTGGACGTCATCGTTCCGCGCGGTGGCAAAGGTCTGGTCGGTCTCGTGCAGCGTGAGGCGCGGGTGCCGGTTTTTGCCCATCTTGAAGGCATCGTGCATATCTATATCGACAAGGCTGCTGACCCGCAAAAGACCCTCGACGTGGTGCTGAACGCCAAGACCCGCCGCACCGGGATCTGCGGCGCAGCTGAATGCCTGCTGATACATCAGGATGTCGTCAATACTCTTGGCCGCGACGCGATCGCCGCGCTGCAAGCAGCCGGGGTTGAGGTTCACGCCGAAGGGGCGCTGGCAGTCGAAGGCACCGTCTCCGCGACCGAGCAGGATTGGGGCAAGGAATATCTCGACAGCATGATCGCCGCCAGACCGGTCGCAGATGTCGATGCCGCAATTGCTCATATTCGCCAATACGGATCCAACCATACCGACTGCATAATGACCGAAGATGCTGAGGCGGCGGCGCGGTTCTTTGAACGGCTCGACAGTGCGATCCTGATGCACAACGCTTCAACTCAGTTCGCTGATGGTGGTGAATTCGGGATGGGAGCCGAGATCGGCATCGCGACCGGCAAGATGCATGCACGTGGGCCAGTGGGCGCGGCGCAACTGACCAGCTTCAAGTATCTGGTTCGCGGCAACGGAACCGTGCGCGCCTAAAAGCGGATAGCCACGCGGGTAGAGGTGGTGTCCACCGCCACCCGTCGCCCCATGGAGGCAGCCGTTTCGGGCAGCAACGCGAATTGAACCTGTGCCGGGGTCACCTTGTTGACGAACCGGCCGGACGCAAGACCCTTCCAAAGCTCAGGCTCAATATTCAGCTTGTCTGCTGTTCCGGTCACGTTCCAGTTTTTCCCGGCGGTCTGAATGTTCACCTGACCACCAAAGGGCATGGCGCTTTCGCAGCACATCACCGCCAGAAACACCAGTTTCACCTGATTGCGCGGAACAGGTTCGGTCAGGTTCCAGTTGACGCGTACACGCCCGACGCCAGCCACATCCTGCAAAAGCTCGGCAATTTCCCCCTTTCCCAAAGGTTGATCGCCAGCACCGCCAAAGGCCACGCGAAAGAACCTGATCCGGGCTTTGGCGCTGCCCACACTGCCGGTGATCAACTCCATCTCAGGCCCATGTGCGGCGCCGACCATTTCCAGCAGTTCCAACCCGTTGGTGATCGCCCCGATGGGACTGATCAGATCATGACAAATCCGCGACCCGATCAATTCGGCCAGGTTGACGTCCGTACCGCTCATGCGTACCTCCTGATACGATCTGCCGCCGGACCCGGAGCCCAGCCATGTCAGACCTCAATGCAATTCTTGCACCGGGCATGTATGTCCGTCACCCCGACTACCCCGACTGGGGCGTTGGACAGGTACAGTCCAACATCGGCGGCAAGATCACCGTTAACTTTCGCGAGCAGGGGAAAGTGGTGATCGACGGGACACGCATCGCCCTGATGCCGGTCTTTGATCCGTGAAACTGGTTTAGGAAAGGTTAACAACCTTGGCCAGAGCTACGGCAGTTGCCTTCCGCCGAAAAACTGAGGTATCAGCGCGCAGAAGCAAGAACGGACACAGCACATGCCGGATGCAGGCCCCTCATTCACCGTGAAACTCGCCGAGACCGAGGTCGAGCTGAAGGCCGCTCAGCGGCTGCGCTATGATGTCTTTGTTCGCGAACTGGGCGGCGGTGGTGACTTGGTCGACCACGCATCCGGCCTGGAGCAGGACCGCTTTGACCCCTATTTCGACCACATGCTGGTCTATGACAACTCAACCGGCAAAGTTGTTGGCGTTTACAGACTGTTACCGGGCGAACGTGCAGCGGAACTCGGGCAGTTCTACTCAGAAGATGAATACGATCTGACTGTTCTGAAGAACAGCGGGCGCAAGTTGCTGGAACTTGGGCGGTCCTGCGTTCATCCCGACTATCGCGGAGGTACGGCGCTGTACCATCTTTGGAACGGTCTGGGGCGGTATGTGGCCGAGCACAAGATCGAGGTTTTGTTCGGCGTCGCCAGTTTCCACGGCACCGATATTGAGGCATTGGCCCAACCGCTGTCCTTGCTTCACCACAACCATATTGCCCCACCAGAATTGCGCGTGCGCGCCCAGCCCGGCGTGTTTCAATCCATGGATCTGGTTGCACCCGACGACCTGGACCGTCGCGCAGCGATGGTGCAGGTTCCCGCCCTGATCAAAGCCTATCTGCGGTTGGGAGGTTACGTGGGCGAGGGCGCGTTCATCGATCACAGCTTTAACACCACCGATGTGTGCCTGATCCTCGACACGGCACGGATGAACGAGCGACAGCGCCGTATGTATAGCGGGGCGTAATCCGGTGAACGAACCCCTTTGGGACAGCGACGACGCACCTGACCCGATCCGGCTTGGCCTGCTTGGCTGGACGTTGGTCCTGTTGCGTGGGTTGCCGTTGGCTTTGCTGGTCTTCGGGGGGCTTATCGTACTACTAAGCGTCCGCTTGGTCGAGCGTCCGCTGTTTGGCGTCCGCCGCCCGGTGACGCCGTTTATCACCCAATTCGTGTGCCGCAATGCATTCCGCATCCTGGGCATGGGATTTCGCACCTCAGGCACTTTGATGCACGAACATGGTGCAGTAGTGGCCAATCACTCCTCGTGGCTGGATATCTTTGCGCTGAACGCACGCAAACGGATTTACTTTGTGTCGAAGGCCGAAGTTGCCAGTTGGCCTGGCATCGGCTGGCTGGCCCGGGCCACTGGAACCGTCTTTATCGAACGCAACCCGAAGAAAGCCCGCGAACAGACCCGTGTTTTTCAGGAACGTTTGAATGCAGGGCATAAACTGTTGTTTTTCCCCGAGGGCACCTCGACCGACGGGCTGCGCGTTTTACCTTTTAAAACAACACTCTTCGCGGCATTCTTTGCAGATGATCTGCGTAGTTTTATGTATGTGCAACCGGTCTCGGTTATTTTTCACGCACCCAAAGGCCAGCCTGACAGGTTCTATGGCTGGTGGGGCGATATGGATTTCGGACCGCATCTGATCAAAACGCTGGGCGCGCGCCGACAGGGATCGGTTGAGTTGATCTATCACGCACCCGCGCGGGTTAACGATTTCGACAACCGCAAACAACTGGCCGCGCATTGTGAAGAGGTCGTGCGCCATGCCCATGCCCTCGCACGGCTTGAAAAATAAGGGCGTTTGACCCTTGCGCCCCATCCAATCCTGTCATATACGCGCGCCATTCAAACCCGCAGGCGGGGTTTGGGCTGTTTAGGGGAGACATCCTTATCCGGCCCGCCGGTTGGAGCATCCGCTTCTTTCACCCCCGCCGAGGCGTAAACCGGAAAAGGAAAGTAAAGCATGGCTCTTCCCGAGTTCACCATGCGTCAGCTGCTGGAAGCTGGCGTTCACTTTGGTCACCAGACACAGCGTTGGAATCCCCGCATGGGCCCGTTCATTTACGGCTCGCGCAATGGCATCCACATCATGGACCTGACCCAGACTGTTCCGATGCTGGATCAGGCGCTGCAGGCCGTGCGTGACACCGTCGCAAAAGGTGGCCGCGTTCTGTTCGTTGGGACCAAGCGTCAGGCCGCTGGCCCGATCGCTGAAGCGGCCGAAAAGTCGGCCCAGTACTTCATGAACCACCGTTGGCTGGGCGGCACGCTGACCAACTGGAAAACCGTTTCCCAGTCGATCAACCGTCTGAACCAGATCGACGAAGCGATGGAATCGGGCGCCGAGGGCCTGACCAAGAAAGAGCGTCTGGGCATGGAGCGTGACCAGCAGAAGCTGCAGGCCTCGCTGGGCGGTATCCGCGAGATGGGCGGCGTTCCTGACCTGCTGTTCGTCATCGACGTCAAGAAAGAAGCACTGGCCATCGCCGAAGCCAACAAACTGGGTATCCCGGTTGTGGCTGTTGTCGACACCAACTGCTCGCCCGACGGTGTTGACTACATCATCCCCGGCAACGATGACGCAGCCCGCGCAATCGCTCTGTATTGCGATCTGGCCGCTCGTGCCGCGCTGGACGGTATGACCGCTCAGATGGGTGCTGCAGGTGTTGACCTGGGTGCGTTCGAGGAAGCGCCGGTTGAAGAAGTCGTTGCGGAAGAAGCGCCCGCCGAAGCCGAAGCTCCGGCGCAGGCGTAAGCTGCCCGTCACGTGAATGACATATGGGGCAGGGTAGACCTGCCCCTAATCCGTTTGAATTGAGGAGAGCCAAAGATGGCAATCACAGCAGCAATGGTGAAAGAACTGCGCGACTCGACTGGCGCAGGCATGATGGACGCGAAAAAAGCGCTGACCGAAACTGGCGGCAACATGGACGAAGCCGTTGACTGGCTGCGCACCAAAGGCCTGGCCAAAGCGGCCAAGAAATCGGGCCGTACCGCAGCCGAAGGTCTGGTTGCTGTTCACGTCAATGGCGGCAACGGTGTTGCGGTCGAGGTGAACTCGGAAACCGACTTCGTTGCGAAGAACGCCGAGTTCCAGGAAATGGTCGGCAAGATCGCTTATGCAGCGGAAGGCGTTGCTGACGTCGAGGCCCTGCTGGCCGCTGATCTGGGCGGCAAGAACGTTGCCGACACTCTGACCGACAAGATCGCGACCATCGGAGAGAACATGTCGGTGCGCCGTATGGCGAAGCTGTCGGGCGACACCGTTGTGTCCTATGTCCACAACGCAGCCACCAACGGCATGGGCAAAATCGGTGTTCTGGTTGCTCTGACTGGCGGCGACGAAGCGATCGGCAAACAGGTTGCGATGCACATCGCGGCTGTGAACCCGGCGGCCCTGTCCGAGGCGGACATGGATCCGGCTGTTGTCGAAAAGGAAAAGCAGGTTCAGATGGACATCGCCCGCGAATCCGGCAAGCCGGAGCAGGTGATCGAAAAGATGATCGAAGGCCGCATGAAGAAATTCGTGGCCGAGTCGACTCTGCTGAACCAGTCTTTTGTTGTGAACCCTGACCTGACCGTCGAAGCGGCAGCCAAGGAAGCGGGTGCCACCATCACAGGCTTTATCCGTCTGGAAGTTGGCGAAGGCATCGTGGTCGAAAAAGAAGACTTCGCAGCCGAAGTCGCCAAGGCCGCTCAGGGCTAAAGACGCTGGCCCCAGAAAAGGGTCCTTTGAATGTTATGAAACCGGCCGCATCGCGTGGCCGGTTTTTTCATGCGTAACAAGAACTGCAGAAAACGGGTCCTGAAATAGAATGAGGGGCCCTGCATGATGGGGATGGACAGGACCCCTCACAAATTCCAACGTAGGCACGCGGACAAATAGGCGCCCCCATGTCAGAGCGATCAGAGAGCTCTGGTATTGCAGAGGTCTGACCAAATGTTCCCTGGCTAAAGCCACCACTCACGGAACATTATCACTTTGCAACTTAGAGGGTGTCTTTGGAAAGTAATGATTTCCTTACCTAGCGTCAACTGACGCGGCTTAGCATCATAGCCAGCCCTAGGCTTCCATCACAAACATCTGATTCTGCAAAGACGCCTTTAGAACGGCCTGTGCCGTTGTCTCTACACACAGGGATTCGCGCGCCAGACGCAGGTGTTTTTCGACCGTAGCGGCAGTCAGCCCCATCAGTAACGCGATGTCCTGCGTGGTCTTACCGTCACCCACCCATTGCAGCGCCTCGCGTTGGCGTTTTGTCAACGCGCGGTTGGGCGCATTGTAGGGCAGGGTCAGAATCTTAAGGTGCGCCACGTTGTTCATCAACAGAATGTCGTCGCCATGTTCACGCCAGATCTCATCGACCTCGTCCTGGCTCTCGCTGTTTCTGGAACACAGCGAGATAGCCCCTTTGGACCGCATGGAAACTGATGTGAAGCTGACGGTGTAACCTGCAGTGATTCCACGGGATTTATTGAATTCAAACACTCTGAGTTCATCCGCTGACAGTACGTCATTGGACATCATATCCCCGATCATGCTCCAACTGGCGGCCCCTTCATTCTTCAGCGCCCATTTCAACATCGGCGCATGGAAATACAGGCCCGAGCGGAGAAAACCGTTCAGATAGTCATTGCAGTGATTGGTCAGGATGACAAAGTCTTCCGGATCGCCCAACGAGGTCGCCGTGCGGAACTGGGTGTGGCCGTACAAGAGACGGTCAAAACCAAATTGCGCCATCTGACGGCAATGTGCATCCCAAAGCTCTTCCAGCGTTTTCGTATAACTTAGAAAATTGAGATACTCTTTGAGGTTCATCCCGCGCCCTCCGCACGAATATGCGCTGCCAGTGCCTCAAGGGCGAGGACATAGCTTTGCGCCCCGAAACCACAAATCAGGCCGATGGCAACTCGGGAAATGTAGGATTTGTGCCGAAATGATTCGCGTGCGTGAATGTTGGACATGTGCACTTCGACCACAGGAACCTCGGCGGACGAGATCGCGTCCATCAGGGCAATCGATGTATGTGTATACGCCCCGGCATTCAGGACAATGCCGTCCTGCGTCCCCCGCGCGGCGTGAATTGCGTCAACCAAGGCACCTTCGTGGTTGGATTGAAAATGCGTGACAGTCTGCCCCAGCGTCGCGCCATGCGACACGCACAGCTCCTCGAGCATTTTCAGCGATGTACGACCGTAAACCTCAGGCTGCCTGATACCCAGCATGTTCAGGTTCGGACCATTCAAAACCAGGATATTCTGCATCGTCAAACTGTCCCCAACTTAATATTTTCCTTACGCATGAAACATGCGGAGGTCCAGCGGCGTCAGGGTCGCGCCACCACACTTGGTTCATTATGTTGTCAAAGAGCACGGGTTTGCGCTGTAACGCGCGTCACATATCGTCCATCAGAACGACAACCTTGCCCAGAACCGACCGATTGCTCAGCATTTCCAGCGCATCACCAGCGCGTTTCAGTGGAAATCGGGCTGTGATCCGCGGTTTGATCTCGCCAGATGCATACATGTTGAACAGGTCTGACATGTTCTGGGCATGACCTTTGGGGTCCCTGAACACGGATGCCCCCCAAAACACGCCTACGACCTGACATCCTTTGAGCAAGGTCAGATTGAGCGGAAGGCTTGGAATACCCGCCGGGAAGCCAACCACCAGATAACGACCGTTCCATGCCATGCTGCGCAACGCTGGTTCGGCGTAATCTCCGCCAACCGCGTCATAGACCACATCGACGCCTTCTCCGCCCGCCAGCGCCTTGATCTGGGCTGACAGCTCTTTTTGGGCGGCCTTGTCCAGATCACGCGGATAAACAAGGGTTTCATCTGCACCAAGGTCTTTGCAGAACGCAGCTTTGTCTTGTGATGAGACCGCAGCAATGACCCGTGCGCCCATTGCTTTGGCCAGTTCTATTGCGGCAGAGCCAACGCCGCCTGCCGCCCCGAGGATCAGCACCGTCTCACCAGCAGCCACCGCCGCCCGGTCCTTGAGCGCGTGATAGGATGTTCCATAAGTGAAGATGAAACAGGCTGCGTCTTCATATGGCATCGCGTCTGGCATCTTCACCGCAGATTTGGCCGTTAGGGTCAGGTGCGTGGCAAACCCGCCATGCCCGGTCAGCGCCAGAACCCGGTCACCGGGGACAAATCCGCTGACACCTTCGCCCAACGCGATCACCTCGCCGGCGACCTCACCGCCGGGTGCAAAGGGCCGGGGTGGTTTGATCTGGTACAAGTCCCGGATCACAAGCGTATCGGGAAAGTTTGCTCCTGCCGCGTGCACCCGGATCAGAATCTGCCCCTTCTGAGGCGTGGGATCCGGCAGCGAGGTCATCTCCAGAGTTTCAGGCCCGCCCGGCGTTACGCTGAGTAATGCTTGCATCTGTGGTTCTTGCCCCTTGCCTCATGGTTTGTGAAATCGTTGGATTGCAAACAGATGTTGTCAAGCCAATAGCCGAGTGCGGACCGTTTTCCTTGGGGTCAGCTTCGATGGTTAATGCAAATACTGACGGAGGATGCCCTGTGACACCCGAAACATTGTTTTCTTTGAACGGCAAAACGGCTCTGGTGACTGGTGGCGCAACCGGCATCGGGCGCATGGCCGCCGAGGCCTTGGTGCGCGCGGGTGCGCGGGTTCTGATCGCGTCCCGCAAGGGCGAGGCATGCGTAGCCGTGGCGGAAGAGATGAACGCACTGGATGCCCCCGGGTCGGCAGAAGGGTTTGCCGGGGATATCGGTAGCGAAGTCGGCATACAAGCGCTGGTAGACGAAGTTAAAAGTCGGACGCAAACTCTTGATATTCTGATGAACAACGCCGGTGTATCATGGGGTGCACCAATGGGTCAGTTTCCCTATGACGCCTGGGACAAGGTGATGTCGGTGAACGTGGCCGGGATATTCGAGCTGACCCAAAAACTGCTGCCCCTTCTGATGCATTCTGGCTCGGACGACGACCCGGCCCGGGTCGTAAATGTCGCCTCGGTTATGGGAGAGGTTCCGATGGGAGATGGTGCCTACAGCTATTCCGCGTCCAAGGCCGCGGTTATCCACCTCACCAAAATCATGGCCAAGGAACTGGCCCCTTACCGCGTCACAGTGAACGCACTGGCTCCCGGGCCGTTTGTCTCACGCATGACCGCCTTTGCAACGCAGGACCTGGAGACCCGTGAAAAAGTGGGCAAATCTGTGCCTCTGGGCCGGGTGGGCCGCGACGACGACATTGCCGGATGCCTTTTGTTCCTGTGTGGACGGGGCGGTAGCTATGTGACCGGCGGCGTCATTCCAGTATCCGGCGGGATCAACGTGCAAACGGCAGGCAATATCTTTGCCGAAGCGCTGTAATCGTCTAGGGTGTCCACATGTCAGAGCCGACAACCACATTGGATTTGAACGCAGTAACTGCGTATCTTGAAGCGAACATTGAGGGGTTTCATGGCCCCGTCAGCGCCACGAAATTTGCGGTTGGCCAATCGAACCCGACTTATCTGTTGGAATGTCCGGGGCAGTCTTATGTATTGCGTCGCAAGCCTTTGGGCGTATTGCTGAAATCGGCACATGCTGTGGATCGCGAATTCCGCGTTCAGAAGGCCTTGGCGGGCAGCGGCGTTCCGGTGCCGCGGATGCATGTGCTGTGCGAAGACGAAAGTGTGATCGGATCGGCGTTTTACATCATGGAGCATCTGCAGGGCCGCAGTTTTCAGGACCCGCTGATGGAGGGTGAGAGCAATGAAACCCGCGCACGCATTCTGGACGAGATGAATCGCGTGCTGGCGACGCTGCATGCGGTTAATATCGACGCCGTAGGTTTGTCGGATTACGGGCCGCCGGGGAACTACTTTGAACGGCAGTTGGCACGCTGGACCAAGCAATACCGCGCCTCCGAAACTGAGACGATCCCGGAAATGGATAACCTGATCACCACGCTTGAACGGCAGATACCAGCGGATGACGGCCAGCGCACGCTGGTCCACGGAGATTACCGTATCGACAACATGATGTTCCAATCGGATGGAACAAACTGCATCGGCGTTCTGGATTGGGAGCTTTCGACAATCGGGCATCCCTATGCCGATCTGGCGGCCGTCATTATGCAGTGGCAGCTTCCGCCAGGCAAAGAAGGGCGTGGGCTGGCAGGAGTAGATCGTGCGGCGTTGGGTCTGCCGTCTGATCAGGTCTTTGTAGATGCGTATTGCCGCCGTCGAGATATCGCCGGAATTGACAATTTCGGCTTTTATCTCGCATTCAACTTCTTCCGAATGGCGGCGATTTTACAGGGCGTCTACAAGCGCGCGTTGGATGGGAACGCGTCTGATCCGACCCGCGCACGTGCTTTTGGGGCCTATGTGCCCGTATTTTCCCGGCATGGCTTAAACGCGTTGATGTAGTATTAATCAGATGGTTACACAGGTACATTGACACCAAACACGACCGGCGGGGCCACATGTCACATCGACCGTAGATATTTTACGCACCGTGAATATAAACCCCGTGCCAAAATGGATTTCTCTGTTGTTTCGGCGCGTCTCGCGGCAAAGTTCAGGAAACACCAGACCGGAGTTACCGTATGGAATTCGATCCGTCCTCGCTCGGCCGCATCAGCGACTGGATGCAACGTTATGTGGATGAACGGAAATACCCCGGCAGTTCCGTCCTGATACACCACAAAGGTCACGAGGTCTTTTTTCACGCCTGTGGCCATCGCTCGGTTGAACACGGCTTACCGTTTCAACGTGATAGCCTGGTACGTATCTATTCAATGACAAAACCCGTCACATCCGCGGCCCTGATGATGCTACTGGAACACGGGTTGTTTCACCTGGACGCACCGCTTTCAGAATTTCTGCCGGAATTCAAATCGATGCAGGCTCTTGTTCCGGGTGCAACACGGATAGATCAGACCGAAAACGTTCCGACGCCAACCCTGCATCAGATTTTGACACATACGAGCGGGTTCAGTTACCCGTTCAATCCGGGGCTGTTGCCAGAGGCCATGGACGATCAAGATCTGATCTTCGGGCCGAACCAGGGTCCCTTGGCAGATCGGGTCTTGGCTTTGGCAGACTTGCCTTTGGCGTTTCGTCCGGGGTCACGCTGGGAATACTCGGTCGGCATCGATGTCATTGGTCGGGTGATCGAAGTGGTGTCCGGACAACCGCTGGACAGGTTCTTTACCGACTGGATTCTCGACCCGCTGAACATGCACAACACCGGATTCTCGGTGCCGGATGGGGCAGGGGACCGGTTCGCATCGCTTTACACACCGCTGGAAGGCGATGCGATGGCGCTGAATGCGTCAAAATCGGGCGGCGAGACTTTGCGATTGGTGGATGACGCCACAGATTCACCCTTTCTGAAGGCGACGACCTTTTCGGGAGGCGGCGGGTTGATCAGCACTCTGGACGATTACAGCCGGTTTTCTCGAATGCTGCTAAACCGGGGGCATCTTGACGGCGTAAGGCTTCTAAGCCCGGCAATCGTCGACTACATGATGCGAAACCATCTGCCCGGCGACATTGCATCAATGGGACCAAAAAGCTTTGCCGAACAGCCAATGGACGGTACCGGGTTTGGGATCGGTGGCGCCGTCGTCCTCGACCCGGCACGCACTCGTACGCCGGGCTCGGTCGGTGATTTCGGCTGGGGCGGGATGGCATCGACCTATTACTGGATCGATCCGGTTAACGCAGTGTCCTGTGTATTCTTCACCCAACTATCGCCCTCCAGCTCATACCCGTCGCGCTCTGAACTCAAGGCGCTTGTCCTCGGGGCACTGATTGATTGACACGGCGGTGAATGCTACCGCTGTGCCACCCAATGCGGAGCGCAAACATGACCGAAGCTGAACGTATCCTGCTGGATTTATTGAATATTGAAGGGCTTGAGGTCGATCTGTTCCGCGGCACCGGCTCGGGCGGTGAAACGCCGACCCGCATCTTTGGCGGTCAGGTGATTGCACAGGCCCTGGCGGCGGCTTACCGGACTGTCGAAGACCGGTTATGTCATTCGCTGCACGCGTATTTCATTCGCCCCGGTGATCCATCTATTCCTGTTATTTATCAGGTGGATCGCGCCCGGGACGGAGGATCATTCACCACCCGCCGAGTGGTTGCAATCCAGCATGGCAAACAGATTCTCAACATGTCCGCATCCTTTCACAAACAAGATGACGGCTGGACGTATCAACATCCGATGCCAGGGATTGCCGAGCCGCAACATCATCGCTCGCGCGATGAACTTCGGCAGAAATACCTGTCTCGTGTGCCAGAGAAATTCAAATCCGAATTGCTGCGCGAACGCCCGATCGAGGTTCGCGATGTTGCGCCTTTGGACTTGTTTCAGCCAGAGATCGCAGATGACAAGCACCAGCTCTGGTTCCGTATGGGTGCAGCGGATCGTGCGGATACGGTCACGCAACATCTATTGCTGGCCTATGCGTCGGATATGAGTTTGCTGAGTTCTGGTTTACGGCCGCATGGGCTGAGTTGGTTTACGGGGGAGGTCGACGCCGCCAGTTTGGACCACGCCCTGTGGTTTCACGCGCCGGTGCAGTTTCAGAATTGGCATCTTTATGCGATGGAGGCTCCTTGGACCGGGCAGGGACGCAGTTTCAACCGGGGCTCAATCTTCGCACAGGACGGCACATTGGTTGCATCCGTCGCGCAGGAGGGATTGCAACGGCGACGGACGAAGCCTTAGGAGTTGCCGATAAACTGTTGATTTAGCTTGTTCATACCAAGTAACCATCGATCATAGTCGGCTGTCTTCATGCGTATGTAATCAAGAACTTGCGGGTGTGGCAGGATCAGGAATTCTTCTTTTTCCAACGCGTCAACACAGGCCTGAGCTACGTCTTCCGGCTCCAGCATCCCATCGATGGATGCCACCGAATCCTCGAACCCACGGGTCATTTCTGATCGCACAGCCTGAGGACACAGCACCGAGACCCGAATACCCTTGTGCCCATAGGTCAGCGCAATCCACTCAGCCAAACCGATGGTGGCGTGTTTTGTCACTCCATATGGCGCAGCACCCGGCTGGTTCAGCAATCCGGCGGCCGATGCCGTCATCATCAGAGAGCCGCCGCCGCGCGCAACCATGCGCGGGATCAAATGCCGTGCGGTCCATACATGCGACATCACGTTGATCTTCCAAATCCGTTCCCATTCTGCATCCGGAACGTCAAGGCCACCCAATGTCAAAATACCCGCATTCGCGCAGAACAGATCGATTGGGCCGCAGTCACGCTCAACCGTTTCGATCAAAGTCTGGATCGCAGTTTCATCCGCGACATCGCAAGACAGGGCGCGGCCACCAATCTCACGTGCAACGGTTTCGACACCTGTCACGTTGATATCCGAACAAATGACATGCGCGCCATCTTTGGCAAACCGCTGCGCGAGACCTTTGCCAATGCCACTGGCTGCGCCGGTGATCACGACGGTTTTGTTCTGAAGCTGCATGGCACATCCTGTGACGTTTGGTTTCACAAACCAGCGTAACACCATGAGAAGGCACCGCCAATTGGGTTACATGGCGGTATCTTTCTTTTACATAATACCAATTATACGAAACTTAGTGATGTAGCCGCAAAGCTAAAATGTCACCCATGAGCAATTCAGGAATGTCACTCTACCCTCAAAAATCATTGAGGACGAGTGGACATGGGTTGGGTGATGATGAGCGAGCGCGATTTGAACCGCGTAGAGGTGTTGGCGCAGGTCGATGATGGCCGGCTGACAGTTGATAATGCGGCCAACCTGCTGGATCTGACGCGGCGCCAGGTGTTTCGGCTGTTGAGGCGATATCGCGTGGATGGAGCAACTGCGATCCGGCACAAGGCGCGCGGCAAACCTCCGAACAACCGGATTCACAAGGCAAAGCGCGACTATGCCTTGGCGTTGATCAAAGAAAGCTATGCTGATTTCGGGCCGACTTTGGCCGCTGAAAAATTGGCTGAACATCACGGGTTCAAGGTCTCACGCGAGACATTGCGCAAATGGATGGTCGAAGACGGGATTTGGCTGTCGCGCAAACAGCGACGGACTTTCCACCAGCCACGTCTACGCCGTGAATGCTATGGCGAGCTGATCCAGATTGATGGTTCGGATCACCGATGGTTCGAGGATCGAAACGACCCCTGCACCCTGCTCGTCTTCATTGATGACGCTACCAGCACGTTGATGGAGTTGCGGTTTGTGACTTCCGAAAGCACGTTCAGCTACTTCGAAGCCTTGGAGCGCTACCTGCTTAAGCATGGCCGTCCCGTCGCTTTCTACAGTGACAAACACACCGTCTTTCGAGTTCCCAAGCCTAACAAACATATGACTGGCATGACACAGTTCGGCCGCGCACTGGCGGAACTGAACGTCGAGATCATCTGCGCCAATTCCTCTCAAGCCAAAGGTCGGGTCGAGCGTGCAAACCGGACGCTACAAGATCGTTTGGTCAAAGAACTGCGCATTGCGGGCATCTCAAACATAGATGATGGCAACGCGTTCCTGACAGACTTTGTCGAGCGCTATAACGCCAGGTTCGCCAAAGCTCCGGCTAAGCCAGACAACCTGCACCGCGCTTTGAACATTGAACCGGATCGCCTCGCCGAAGTCTTCTGTCTGCGCAACAAACGCTATGTGACCAGAGATTTGACGCCGAAGTACGACCGCAAGCGCATCAGATTAGAGGTCAATGATCTCTCGCGCGGCCTGGTCGGCAAATACGTCGATACCTACGAGTTCGCAGATGGTCGGATCCAAGTACGTGCAAAAGGCGTTGCCCTGCCCTGCAGCATCTTCGATCCGCACCAGCAGCGCGTCACACATGCCGCAATCACGGAAAACAAGCGCCTCGGCGCTGTCCTCGCCCATATCAAGGAAGAACAGGAAAGAGGCCCAATCAAAACCACAGTCAAACCAGAAAGCGATCGCAATGGATATCGCAAGAACGGGCGCAGAAACAACGGTTGGAACACACTCGCGGACAGAAAACGCAAAGCCAGCCAGGGCTGCGATATATGAAGTCTCCGCCCTGTCAGGTTTTGCTACCGTAGCGCACTATGTTGACATTCCTGCTTTGCGAACCCGGTGACATTTCTACTTGGTTGCAACATAGTGATGGGCTTAATAAAACGCCTGTAGTCCAGTCTGGGCCCGCCCCAGGATCAACGCATGGACGTCATGTGTGCCCTCATAAGTATTGACTGTCTCAAGGTTCACCATGTGACGGATCACCTGAAATTCCAGCGAGATGCCATTCCCCCCGTGCATATCCCGCGCCATCCGTGCAATATCCAGTGCTTTGCCGCAGTTGTTACGCTTGATGATCGAGATCATCTCGGGTGCCGCTTCGGCCTGATCCATCAATCGTCCAACGCGCAGGCTGGCTTGCAAACCCAGCGCGATCTCGGTCTGCATATCCGCAAGCTTGCGCTGGAACAGCTGCGTTTGTGCCAGAGGACGATTGAACTGACGACGGTCCAGACCATATTGCCGCGCCGCGTGCCAGCAGCATTCCGCAGCACCCATCACGCCCCAGCCGATGCCATAACGCGCGCGGTTCAGACAGCCGAACGGGCCTTTCAGACCCTGCACATGCGGCAGTAAGGCGCCCTCGTCCACTTCGACGCCATCCAAAACGATTTCGCCGGTGATCGACGCGCGTAGGCTGAGTTTGTTTTCGATCTTCGGTGCGCTCAGGCCTTTTGTGCCTTTGTCCAGAACGAAGCCCCGGATTTTACCGTCATGAGCGTCGGACTTGGCCCAGATGACAAACACATCCGCAATCGGCGCATTCGATATCCACATTTTGCTGCCAGTCAGGCGATAGCCGCCGTCGATCTTTTCGGCCCGTGTCTTCATCGCCGCCGGATCCGAACCTGCGTCAGCTTCGGTCAGACCAAAACAGCCAATCCACGCACCGCTCGACAGTTTTGGCAGGTATTTACGACGCTGTTCTTCGCTGCCATAGGCATATATCGGATACATCACCAACGAGCTTTGCACCGACATCATCGAGCGATAGCCGGAATCCACCCGCTCAACTTCCCGCGCAACGAGACCATAGGTTACGTACCCTGCGCCAAGCCCTCCGTATTCTTCTGGGATTGTGGTACCCAGCAGACCCATTTCGCCCATTTCGCGGAATATTTCCGGGTCGGTTTCTTCGTTCTGAAACGCTTTGGTAACCCGTGGTTGCAGTTTTTCCTGCGAATAGGCTCGCGCACTGTCGGCGATCAGGCGCTCATCTTCTTCCAGCTGGTCTGCCAGACGAAACGGATCCTCCCACGAGAAACCGCCCAGTTCGGGTGCATCTTTGGCTTTCAATGTCGGTTTGCGGTCAGGCGCATTCATTTTTGGGCTCCATGGAAACTGCTTGGCCGTACTGTAATCTGAGTATTCCGCAAAAAACAGCGAGACATTTTCAAGTTTTCATGACTAAAACGCATAGATGAAAGCCAACCGTCCTGTTCTTCCCCCAATCTCGACCCTGCGTGCACTGGAAGCCCTAGATCGGCTTGGTTCCGCGTCTGCCGTGGCCGAGGAAATGGCCTTGACCCAGAGCGCCATCAGCCGTCAGCTTCAAACCCTTGAAACCCAATTGGGCGCTGTTCTGGTGCACCGGGATCGAAAGCGACTACGGCTGACGCAAGCCGGACAAGACTATGTCGAACATATTCGTCCCGCTTTGGCCCAGATCGCGCAGGCGGCACTGAAACTGCATATCGCACCTGTCGGCGGGACGCTTAACCTAGCAATTCTGCCGACCTTCGGGATGCGCTGGCTGGTGCCAAGACTGCCGGATTTCACGCGCGGCCATCCCGATATCACCATCAACATGTCCAGCCGACTGCGCCCCTTCAACTTTGCCAATGAATCTTTCGATGCTGCGCTGCATTTTGGTGAACCGGATTGGCCGGGAACGGACCGTTTGCTGTTAAAAACCGAACGTGTTCTGCCCGTGTGCGCGCCAGGCCTGCTGCCAAAGGGCATGCCCCAATCGCCAGATGAGTTGCTGAAACTGCCATTATTGCACATTCAGACACGACCGCGCGCCTGGCAGGACTGGTTCCGGCAAATGGGTGTGACGGCCCCGTCCCCCCTGCCCGGCATGGTCCACGATCAGTTCACGACCCTGAACCAGGCCGCTTTGCACGGGCTGGGTATCGCATTGCTGCCGAATTACCTGATCGAACAGGACCTTGCGACCGGTCAGCTGATCGCCGCCTTTTCGGACGCCGTTGAGACGGTGGGCGCGTATTATCTGGTTTGGCCGACAGAGAAATCGGACGACCCCACCCTCAGGCAGTTTCGGCACTGGCTCGCGTCACAGGCACAAACAGATGAAACGCTGCCGCGTTAGGTCTTAGCCAAGCGCATATCCCGCACCGCGCACGGTCCGAACCGGATCTTCGCCGCCATGCTGAGTCAGTGCCTTACGCAGACGCCCGATATGAACGTCCACGGTGCGCGTATCTACATAGATGTCGCGACCCCAGACCCGGTCCAGCAATTGCTCGCGACTCCAGACGCGGCCCGGCTTTTCCATGAAGGTGCTCAGCAAGCGAAACTCGGTCGGGCCGAGTTTGAGCGGTTTGTTGTCCCGACTGACCTTGTGGGTTTCGGAATCCAGGATGATATCGTCGAATTCCAGACGGATGCCCACAGTCGCCGGGCGCACGCGCCGCAACTGAGTCCGGACCCGCGCCATCAGTTCCACGACGGAATAAGGTTTGACCACATAGTCGTCCGCACCGGTTTCCAGCCCCCGGACCTTGTCGACCTCTTCAGACCGCGCCGACAACATGATGATCGGAATAGATCGCGTGTCCGGTCGGGTTTTCAGACGCCGGCATACCTCGATCCCGCTGAGATTTGGCATCATCCAGTCCAGAACGATGATGTCGGGGCAATCCTCATCCACCAGCAACATCGCCTCGTCGCCGTTTTCGGCCTTGGAGACGCGAAAACCCTCGGCCTCCAGATTGTAGGCAAGCACCTCGCGTTGGGCCAGTTCATCCTCGACAACCAGAACTGTTGGTTGGTCCGCAGACATTGGTCAGATCTCCTGAGGGGTATGTGATGTAATGTCGGCCTTCGGACGTGCTTCGGTTGGACGTTCGCCCGTAACGAGATAAACCACCTGCTCGGCGATCGCGGTGACGTGGTCGCCCATGCGCTCGATGTTCTTGGCAATGAAATGCAGGTGCATGCAGGACGAGATGTTTCGCGGATCTTCAGCCATAAATGTCAGAAACTCGCGGAACAAACCGTTATACATCTGGTCGACTTCCTCGTCGCGTTCGATCACATCGGTTGCCAGCTCCGCATCGCGCTGAATATAGGCGTCCAGGGCATCACGCAGCATATGCTCAACCTCGCGGGCCATACGACGCAAGGCGGCGGCGCTGCCGTTGATCTCGCCCGTGTTCACCAGAACCGTGGTCCGCTTGGCAATGTTTTTGGAATAGTCACCGATCCGTTCAAGGTTTGCCGAGACTTTCAATACCGACAGGACCAGACGCAGGTCCCCTGCTGTCGGGGCGCGCAGGGCAATCAGACGCGCGGTTTCTTCGTTGATCAGTTCCTCAAGCGCATCGATGGCCTTGTCGCCCTGCCGCACATTCTGCGCCAACTCTTCGTCGCGTGATTCCAGCGATCGGGCCGAGTTCATGATCGCGGCTTCGACCAGCCCGCCCATCTTCATGATGTGCGCCTGAATGGCTTCGAGATCACGGTCGAAGGCGGATGCAATATGTTGTTCGGTCATACTCAATTACCTGTCCTCAGCCGATCCGGCCAGTGATGTAGCTTTCGGTGCGGGGATCTTCGGGGTTGGTGAAAATCTGACCCGTTTCACCAAACTCGACCAGATTACCCAGATGGAAAAACGCCGTTTTCTGACTGACCCGCGCGGCCTGCTGCATCGAATGGGTCACGATCACAACTGAAAAGCGTGTGCGCAAATCGTCGATCAGTTCCTCAACCTGTGCGGTTGCAATCGGGTCCAGAGCCGAGCACGGCTCGTCCATCAGCAAAACCTCGGGCGCTGTAGCGATAGCGCGCGCGATGCATAGTCGCTGCTGCTGACCGCCCGACAGGCCGGTGCCGGGGGCGTCCAGACGATCCTTGACCTCGTCCCAGATTGCGCCTCGGCGCAGGGATTTCTCGACAATCTCGTCCAGTTCCGCCTTGTTCTTGGCCAGCCCATGAATGCGCGGGCCATAGGCCACGTTGTCATAGATCGACTTGGGGAACGGGTTGGGCTTCTGGAAGACCATACCCACCTTGGCGCGCAACTGCACCGGATCGACGCGCTTGTCATAGATATCCTCGCCATCCAGCAGGATATCGCCCTTTACCCGACAGATATCGATCGTATCGTTCATCCGGTTCAAGCAGCGCAGAAACGTAGACTTGCCACAGCCCGAAGGGCCGATGAACGCGGTCACGGTCTTGTCTTCGATCTCGACATCCACGTCCTTGATGGCATGGGTATCGCCGTAATAGACCTGCACGTTCTTAGCGGCGATCTTGATTGTTTTGGAGTCCACGTCTCTCTCCACTCGTGTCATATCGTTCATCACAGCCCCCTCTTACCAGCGGCGTTCAAAGCGGCGGCGCAAGATGACCGCGATTGTATTCATCGTCACGAGAAAAAGCAGCAGAATGATGATGCCCCCCCATGCGCGTTCGTAAAAGGCCGGGTCGGCGCGTTTGGACCATTCGTAGATCTGCGCCGGCATGGCCGAGTTCGGGGACAGGAAGCCCGCCACCAGCCCGTCGGGCGGGTTCGAGGCGATAAAGCCCACCATCCCGATCAGCAGCAGTGGTGCAGTTTCACCCAAAGCCTGAGCAAGACCAATGATTGTGCCGGTCAGGATACCGGGCGCGGCCAGTGGCAGAACATGGTGGAACACCGCCTGCATTTTCGAGGCCCCTACCCCAAGTGCGGCATCCCGGATTGACGGCGGCACCGCCTTCAGCGACGCGCGGGTCGAGATGATGATCGTCGGCAAAGTCATCAGCGTCAGCACCAGACCGCCCACCAGCGGCGCCGACGTAGGCAGGTGCATATAGTTGATGAACACGGCAAGGCCCAGAATACCGAACACGATGGACGGCACGGCGGCCAGGTTCGAGATATTCACCTCGATGATGTCGGTCAGCCGGTTCTGCGGGGCGAATTCCTCAAGATAGATCGAGGCCGCAACGCCGATTGGCAACGCCAGCGCCAGAACCACCAGCATCATGAACAGCGAACCCAGCATCGACACACCAATCCCGGCGGCTTCCGGCCGTTGATCGGATGCGTCCGAGCCCAGGATAAAGTCAGGGTTAAACGCTTTATACAGCACCCCTGCATCGCGTAGTTGATCAACCAGATTCAGTTGCTCGACTGATGTGCTTTTGTCATTGGCGATGGACTCGCGCGTCACACGACTCTTCATGTAGCCATCGACACGGCTGTTGACCAGAAAGCGGAAGCTGATGGTTTTACCGATCTCATCGGGGTTAGCTATGACATAGTTCCGCAGTTCAGCTTGTGCCGCTTTAGACAGAATCTTTCCCATATCCTTGGGTTTCAGGTCCGTCTGAATGCCCAGCTTTTGAACTTCGCTTACGATGGCCGATGCGATCAGAGGGGCATACCCGAAAGTCGAAACCTTCTTGATGTCGTCGATATTGCGATTGCCCTTCTTGTCCAGCTTGTCTTCCTTCAGCTCAACATTCAGTTCAAGAAAGCTCTGCTGGAAGGCACCGGTTCCCGCAGTGATAATGTTTGTGACCAGAACAATCAGCATCAGCAAGCCGATCCCGATGGCGATGATACCGTACATCTTGAACCGGGTTTCGGCCGCGTTGCGCTTTTTGGTACGGGCGTCCTGTTCGAACAGCGATCCGCCTTTGGGCTTTGCGGCCGGAGCAGTGTTCGGCGATTGAGAAATATCGGTCATTCGTACTGCTCCCGGTATTTACGTACGATGTAGAGGGCAAAGATGTTCAGCCCCAGCGTGATGACGAACAAGGTCAGACCCAGCGCAAAGGCCACCAACGTTTCGGGGCTGGCAAAGTCGGTGTCCCCGGTCAGCTGGCTGACGATCCGGGTGGTAATCGTGGTCATGGCCTCGAACGGGTTGCCCGAGAATTTAGCGATTGCCCCGGCAGCCATCACAACGATCATCGTTTCCCCAATGGCGCGGCTGGCGGCCAGCAGGATCGCACCTACGATCCCCGGCAGAGCGGCGGGCAGAACCACCTGACGCACGGTTTCAGAATGCGTCGCGCCCAGTCCCAGCGAGCCGTCACGCATCGATTGCGGCACCGCGTTGATGATGTCATCCGACAGGGACGAGACAAAGGGGATCAGCATAATGCCCATCACAAGCCCGGCGGTCAGCACGGCGTTCGAGCTGGCCATCCAACCCACGCCCAACGCGCCGCCCTCTCCGAACATCGAAACCAGTGCGGGGCCAACGGTCAGCAAGGCGAACAGACCGTATACGATGGTCGGAATGCCAGCGAGGATTTCCAGCAACGGCTTGGCGGCAGAGCGCACCGCGCCCGAGGCGTATTCCGAGAGATAAATCGCGGCAAACAGGCCGATTGGAACCGCCACCAGCAACGCGACCAGCGAGATATAAAGTGTGCCCCACAAGAGCGGCAGGATCGACAGCTCACTGCCGCCCCGAAAGTTAGGAGCCCATGTGCTGCCGAAGAAGAAGTCTTTCCAAGAATGCAGTTGAAAAAAGTTCAGCGTTTCAAAGAACATCGACAGCACGATGCCGACCGTGGTCAAAATGGCGATCGAAGCAGCCAGTAGCAGCAGCGCCAGAACCCCCTGTTCGACCACGTTACGCGCGCGGAACTCTTTGTGCGTACGAATATAGGCGAACGCGGCCCCGATCAGTGCCACCAGCAAAACCAGAACCTGCATCGCGACCGTCCCGGTCGCAGTCATGCTGCGGTATTTCTGTGCGGCGACCAAAATCGGTTTGGTGATGTCCTGCGTCAGTACCTGTCCGGCATCTTTCAGCTGCTGGGTCAGCACGTCGATATCGGCCTCGGCGTTTCGGGCCTGCGCCTCGGTCATCGTGCCCAGGTTAACAGCACCGTCCAGCCCATCTGCAACGCGGCGCACTTCGCTCAGTACAAGCCCTCGGTCGGTACCTTCTGCGATTGCTGCTTCCGGGATCATCCCTGAAATCGTGCTGTTTACGATCACCGGCTGTGCAAGCAACCAGACGATCAGCAGCGCCAGCGCCGGAACCAGCGCAGTCAGCGCGACGTTGTACCCGTAATAGGACGGCAGGGAATGCAGATCGCGCGCGTCACCTCCGGCACTGGCCAGAGCGCGTGCCCGCCCCGAAAGGTAACCGATTACTGCCAAAGCAAGAAGGATAAGCAGCAGCCAGGATAATGACATGGGAGGCCCCGTTGGGATGGCGGTGGGAGAGTCAAAAAGAACCGGGGCGCGCTTAACCCGCCCCGGTTACATAGGCAAGAGAGATCAGGAGCCGCCGCCCAGAACGGTCTCGTTCGCAACGGCTTCCTGAACCTTGATCAGCTCTGGGTCAGAAACCAGGCCATATTCAGCCAGCGGGCCATCGGGGCCTGCGATCTCGTCCGCGACGAAGAACTCGGCATATTCTTTCAGGCCGGGGATCACGCCGATATGCGCTTTCTTCACGTAGAAGAACAGCGGGCGAGAGACAGGGTATTCACCGGTTGCAATCGACTCGGTCGAAGGAACGATACCGGACATGGTTGCAACCTGCAGCTTGTCGGTGTTGTTCTCGTAAAAGGCCAGACCAAAGACGCCGATGCCGTCTTTGTTGCTGTCGATACGAGCCAGCGTTTCGGTGTAGTCGCCGTCGATGTCCACCGACACGCCGTCGGTGCGCAGCGCGATGCAAGCCTTTTCAGCGGCTTTCTTGTCGTCGCCATTGGCCACTTTGTAGGCGTCAAAGTCACCGGTGTGCTCGCAGCCAGCCAGGATCACTTTGTCTTCGAACACTTCACGGGTGCCGTGCTTGGTGCCCGGGATGTAAGCCGCGATCGGCTGCGCCGGGAAGTTCGGGTTTACGTCGGCCCAGGTCTTGTTCGGGTTGTCGACCAGCTGGCCGTCAACAACGATCTGAGCGGAAAGCGCTTTGTACCAGTCATCCGGCGTGAACTCGAACGAGTTGCCGTTGATGTCGGATGCGAAAACGATGCCGTCATAACCGATCTGCACTTCGATGATGTCGGTCACGCCAGCGTCGGCACAGGCCTTGATTTCTTTTTCGCGGATCTGGCGCGACGCGTTTGCGACGTCGATGGTGTTTTCACCAACGCCTTCGCAAAACCGCTTGAGACCAGCCGACGAACCACCGGATTCAACAACCGGGGTCGGGAAGTCAAAGTTTTCACCGAAGGCTTCGGCAACAATCGAAGCGTAGGGCAGAACGGTCGAAGAACCGGCAACCTGTACCTGATCACGGGCCGCAGCAGCAGTGGCCGAAACAGCAGCGATGGAAAGGGCCGAAGCCGACAGTTTTACAAAGGACATCACAGTCTCCTTGAGAAAATTGGTTTTGATCACCCCCATGATGATCTTGCGGGCACCCCTAAGGACCGCGCGTAAGCCTTTTGTGACAGGTATGTAACGGTTTCATGACAGTGTGAAAAAAACTTTAGATAACGCAGGGAAAACGTTAACGCAGCACGGCCACTGAAACTTCGGGCGCCCCGCCTAACGCGGAAGAATGACAGTAAAAACCGCGCCCTCGCCCAGCTCGCTGTCGACTCGCAGCCGACCTCTGTGCCGATTCACGATATGTTTCACAATCGCCAGCCCTAAACCGGTCCCGCCAAGCTCTCGTGATCTGTGACTGTCGGCGCGATAGAATCGTTCGGTCAGGCGGGGCAGATGAACGGCGTCGATGCCCGGTCCCTGATCGACAATCTGCACCCGGACCGACGGTCCCCGCATCGCCGTGTCACGGTCTGATGGGATCACCCTCACCTCGACACGTCCGCCGCTACCGCCATATTTGATTCCATTCTCGATCAGGTTTGTGAACACCTGGCGCAACTGATCGCTGTCGCCGGGCAGCAGAACGGGTCCACTTGGCGCATTCATTTGCAGAACCACAGACGCGTCGTCGGCCAGCGGTTTTAGTGAGTTCAGCGTCGACTGTAGCAGCCCGACCAGTTCCAGCTGCTCGCGCGGACGAACGCGCTCTTCGCTTTCCACACGATTCAGCGACAACAGGTCACCGACCAGCCGGTTCATGCGGTTGGCCTCATCGGTCATGATCTGCAGGAACCGTTCGCGAGCATTGGCATCGTCGCGGGCAGGCCCCCGAAGTGTTTCAATAAAGCCCATCAATGCGGTCAGCGGTGTGCGCAATTCGTGGCTGACATTGGCGACGAAATCACGTCGCATCTGACCGGCTTGCTCAAGATGCGTGACATCCTGAAATGTGATCATTACTGCACCGCCCGCCACCGTACCTACGCCGTTCATATACCGGCACTCAACTTCGAAGGTGGTATCCTGAGCGCCATCGCTGGACAGATGTCGCGTTCTGGCACTCTCCTTGGTTCCCAGGCATTTTTCCAGCGTTTCGATCACCTGCGGCTGGCGCAGGATCGTGGCGAAATGGCGACCTTGTATGCTCTGCCCCAACAATGTGCGGGCATCGGTGTTGGCGGCAATAATGCGTTCTGTCTGATCAACGATCAGGGCGGGCATCGGAACCGCCGAAACGATTTCGGCAAGTAATTCCTCTGACATAGCGGACGCTTTCCTGCTAGGTAGTGACCGGTTTCAGAGTGGTGCGGAACTTTCGCATATTATCCTGATAATGCAGCGCGCTGAAGGTGATGCGCTGCGCCGCCGCATCGTCCAATTGCCGCACGACTTTACCCGGGGATCCCATGACCAAAGAATTGTCGGGAATCTCTTTGCCTTCCGTGATCAGCGCCCCTGCCCCGATCAGGCAATTTCGGCCAATCCGAGCGCCGTTCAGAATGATGGCACCCATCCCGATCAACGAGTTATCGCCAATGGTGCAGCCATGTAACATCACCTTGTGGCCGATGGTGCAATTGGAGCCGATGGTCAGCGGAAAACCGGCATCAATATGCATCACGCAGTTTTCCTGCACATTGCTGCCCGCGCCCACGCGGATCTCTTCGTGATCTGCCCGGATGGTGCAACCAAACCAAACCGAGGCCCCGGCCTCGAGAACCACCTTGCCGATCAGGTTGGCATCGGGGGCCACCCAAGTGTCTTCATGCAATTCGGGTGCGTCCTGGCCCAGAGCGTATATTGTCATGAAATCCCCTCGAACTCGTTTTGCAGCTTGCGGATATGAGACTGCAGGCGCGGTTGCTGAATGCGGCGCATCCGCTCGGCGCTGACAATGGTTTTCAATTTGTCTTCGGTCGCGTCCAGATCGTCGTTGATCAGAACATAGTCGTAATAGCCCCAGTGGCTGATCTCGTCCCAGCTTTTGAGCATCCGCTTTGCGATCACCTCTTCACTGTCCTGCCCCCGGCTCTCCAGCCTGCGGCGCAGCTCGGGGATCGAGGGCGGCAGGATGAAAATCGACAGCGCATGCTTACCCAGATCGGAATTGCGAATCTGCACCTCGCCCTGCCAGTCCACATCGAACAAAACATCCCGACCCGTGTTGATAGACTCGCGTACCGGTCCGGCGGGCGAGCCGTAGAAATTGCCAAACACGTGCGCGTGTTCCAGCATCTGCCCGTCAGCCACTTGCTGTCTGAAGGCGTCCTCGGTCAGAAAGTAATATTCTCGCCCGTCTTCTTCGCCCGGACGTGGCGCACGGGTTGTGGCCGAGATCGAGAATTCCAGTTCGGAATCCCAACGCATCAGCCGTCGGGCCAGAGTGGATTTACCCGCGCCCGAAGGTGAGGACAGAATAATAAGTAGGCCTCGGCGATCTGCCATGTTTTGGCTCCTGTCTTTATTCCACGTTCTGCACTTGTTCACGCATCTGATCAATCACCGCTTTCAGGTCCAAACCCACCGCGGTCAGATCGGCGTTCTGAGATTTCGAGCACAGCGTGTTGGCCTCGCGATTGAATTCCTGCATCAGGAAATCCAGCTTGCGCCCGACCGGACCATCCTGGGTCAGCAGTGCTTTTGCGGCCTCGACATGCGCGGCGAGCCGGTCAGTTTCTTCGGTGATGTCCGCCTTGACCGCGATCAGCGCCAGCTCCTGCGCCACCCTGTCAGGGTCCGCGCCCTGCGCATTGTCCAACACACGCGCAAGATTGTCGCGCAGGGATTTGGCGGTTTCATCCCGTCGCTTTTCCGCCAGCGCGGCGGCCTGTTCTGTCAGTTCGGCAATCCGCCGCAATTGTTCCCCCAGAATATTGGCCAACGATGCGCCCTCGGTCTGGCGCATGTCGAGAAATGCCGCCAGCAGGTCGGAAAACTCAGCCTTCAGCTGCGCGACCAGAGGCGTGATGTCCTCGTCATCGCTGCCCGCCTCCAGCATACCCTTGAGGCCCAGCAAGTCGCTGGCCGAAGATGGCGCAAGGGTGACACCTTGCCGGGCCGCCATCGCCTCGGTCTGCGCGACCGCATTCAAGGCGGCCTGCATGGCTGTGGTATTCAGTTGTATCTCGGTCACAGCCTCTTCACGCGTGAGCCGCAAGGAGAGCGTGACATTGCCTCGGCCAAGCGCCTTGGACATGTCCGCCCGCAAAGCAGCTTCAAGGCCGGTCAGCCAATCAGGTGCGCGGACGCGCATGTCCAGCCCTTTGCCGTTCACGCTGCGCAGCTCCCATGCCCAGCTGTATGCACCGAATGCACCTTTGCCCGAGGCGAACCCGGTCATGGATCTGATCATACCTGCCCTTTCCTTCTTCAACGGTCCCCGTACCGCTTGCCGCACCTAATGCCATCCGCTCAGTCGGGGCAAGTCCTTGCTGATTCCCGCCGGTCGCAGGCCGCGTTAACCAATCGTTAATGAATTGCTCCAAAATAGAGCTACCCCGTGTCATTCTGTCTGTCACAGAGGTTGGTGTGTCGCAGCTCTGCCCGTTATGTGGCATTTTAGGAAAATCGC
This sequence comes from Ruegeria sp. K11, assembly GCF_056531905.1. Taxonomy (NCBI): domain Bacteria; kingdom Pseudomonadati; phylum Pseudomonadota; class Alphaproteobacteria; order Rhodobacterales; family Roseobacteraceae; genus Ruegeria; species Ruegeria sp. K11. The sequence goes on along the minus strand of NZ_JBQFMP010000006.1, from coordinate 61,068 downwards.
GACGGAAAGACGTTAGGGTGATGAAATGAAAACCTTTTTCGGGTTCGGATCGGGCCAGGGATTTGGAAAGATCGTCGCAATGGACCGTTTTGACAATGGACGCAGCGTGGCCCCCATCCGTCAGGCCGAGGCCTACTGGACCGCTTTGCTCAACGGCAACGAAGTGCCGATGCGATCCCAGATCGACCCGCGTGGGTTAGAGAATATTCTGCAATACACATTCATACTGGAGCGGATCGCACCGGGTCTGGCCCGGTTTCGTCTGGCCGGGCGCCATTTGAACGCGCTTGCGGGAATGGAGGTGCGGGGCATGCCTTTGACATCCTTTTTCGAAGCCCCGGCGCGCGACGCAGTGACCGAACATCTCAACAATGTCTTTTCCGCGCCGGCCGTTGCCGAGTTGGGCCTTGTGTCCAAAGGCAAAATCGGTCGCACGCAATTGCAGGCGCGGATGATCCTGTTGCCCTTGAAAAGCGATCTGGGTGATGTAAGCCGGGCCTTGGGTGTTTTCGTCAGTGACGGCGCAATCGGGATGACCCCGCGCAGGTTCCGTATTTCAGACAGTGCCATTCGCCCGGTATCTGGCATTCGCCAGCCGCCGCACCCTGTGTTGCAGGACGCAGCTGGATTTGCAGAAGAGCAAAGCGCGTTTCGGCCCCAGCGCGGTCATCTTAAACTTGTGTCATCCCGGGACGACTGATCGACAAACGAAAAAGGCGGGCACAAGACCCGCCTTTACCAATATTTGTCAGTCGACCTTAGCTGGCAACGCGCTTGGTGCGTCCCCCACGCAGTTGGGTCAATTCTTCGGCCACCAAGAAGGCCAGCTCCAGCGATTGGGTCGCGTTCAGACGCGGATCGCAGGCGGTGTGGTACCGGTCTGACAGGTCCTCTTCGGTCACCGCACGCACGCCACCCGTGCATTCAGTGACGTCCAACCCGGTCATTTCGAAATGCACGCCACCGGGGATGGTGCCTTCGGCCTGATGCACGCCGAAGAAGTCGCGGACTTCGCGCAGAACCGAATCAAACGGACGAGTCTTGTAGCCCGTAGCCGATTTGATCGTATTGCCATGCATCGGATCGCAGACCCATGTAACATTGGCACCTTCTTCTTTGACGGCCTTGATCAGGCGCGGCAGGTGCTCACCCGCCTTACCCGCACCAAAGCGCGCGATCAGGGTAAGGCGACCTTCTTCGTTGTCCGGGTTCAACTTGGACATCAGAACCTTGAGGTCCTCTGCGCTGGTCGTGGGACCGCATTTCATGCCGATCGGGTTCAGCACACCCCGGCAGAACTCGACATGCGCGCCGTCAGGCTGACGGGTGCGGTCACCAATCCAGATCATGTGGCCAGAGCCCGCAAGCCAGTTACCCGATGTCGAATCCAGTCGGGTCAGCGCTTCTTCATACTCCAGCAACAGACCTTCATGGCTGGTGTAAAACTCCACAGTCGAGAATTCGTGGGTGGTATCCGCTGTGATACCGGCTGCCCCCATGAAATCGATCGTGTCCTGAATCCGGTCCGCGATTTCCGAGTATTTCTGAACGTCCTGTTCATCCGCAAAACCAAGGGTCCACGAATGCACCATGCTCATATCGGCAAACCCACCGGTCGAGAACGCGCGCAGCAGGTTCAGCGTTGCTGCAGCCTGCGTATAAGCCTGCAGCATCTTGCCCGGATTGGGGATTCGGGCCTCGGGGGTAAAGTCCAGCTCGTTGATGATATCACCACGGTAGCTCGGCAGTTCCACGCCATCCACCACTTCGGTCGGCGCACTGCGCGGTTTGGCAAACTGGCCCGCCATGCGACCCACTTTGACCACCGGCACCTTGGCGCCATAGGTCAGCACCATCGCCATCTGCAGCATCACTTTGAACGTGTCGCGGATCGCATCCGCACTGAATTGTTCAAAGCTTTCCGCGCAATCGCCGCCCTGAAGCAGGAATGCCTCACCGCGCCCGGCAGCACCCAATTGTTGCTTGAGACGTCGCGCCTCGCCGGCAAAGACCAGGGGGGGATACTGCGACAGCTGGGCCTCGACTTTGACCAACGCGGCCGCGTCGGTATAGTCTGGCATCTGAACCCGGGGCTTGTTGCGCCAGTTCGTTTTTTGCCATTCGGTCATAGCCTTGATCTCCGCTGAGGTATTTCAGGTGGCCTCTATACAAAATGCTTTGAAGAGTGACCATATCCGATTTGACCCTCTTGACTGCGCAAACAAGCTTTGAGCATGTTGGCAGGCACATCCGCCACCGCGAGAATTCCGGTGCGCATCGAATCAAGGACAGTTCGCAATGCAAGAGCAACGCCAAGTTGTCACCGTGGACCACAGCGACGCCAAGCCACATAATTTTGTATTTGTTCTTCTGGACAAATTTTCCCTTTTGTCCTTTGCGTCGGCACTGGACAGCCTGCGCATTGCAAACCGGATGGCCAACCGCGAGCTTTATACCTGGCAGCTGTCGGGCGAAGGTGGTGAGGTCGTTAAGTGTTCGGCTGGCACAACATTCAAGCTCGATTGCGACCTGCTGGAATTGCAGCGCGACGAGGTGATTATTGTCTGTGGCGGCGTGGACGTTCACACCGCCACCACGAAACGGATTCTGAACTGGTTGAGACGCGAAGCGCGCAAGGGCCTGAAAATCGGCGGGTTGTGCACGGCGGCGTATACAATGGCCAAAGCCGGTTTGATGGATGGAAAGAAAGCCACCATTCACTGGGAAAACTCCGACAGTTTTGCCGAGGAATTTGATACGGTCGAGCTTACGAAATCCGTTTTCCTGATCGACGGCAACCGCATGACGACGGCTGGCGGTACATCTTCGATCGACCTGATGTTGAAGATAATCGCAGACGATTATGGTGAGGATTTGGCAAATGCGGTTGCGGATCAGATGATCTATTCCTCGATCCGCACGGATCAGGACACCCAGCGCCTGTCGACCCCGACGCGTATCGGGGTGCGGCATCCCAAGCTGAGCCAGGTCATCATGATGATGGAAAAGAACATCGAAGAGCCAATCTCGCCATCCGTTCTGGCCAAGGATGTGGGAATGTCGACGCGGCAGCTTGAGCGTCTGTTCCGCCGGTACCTGAGCCGGTCACCCAAGCGGTATTACATGGAATTGCGCCTGCACAAGGCACGCAACCTGCTGATGCAAACGGATATGAGCGTCATCAATGTGGCGCTAGCCTGTGGCTTTGCGTCGCCCAGCCATTTCTCGAAATGTTACCGGGCGCATTACAACACAACGCCCTACCGCGAACGCGGGGCGCAGGCCGGGCGGCTTTCGGTCTGACGCAGATTCACAGGTTCTTTGCAAAATAATGCAGGTGTGGTCTCAGCATGGGTTGGTCCAGATAGGTTGTCGTCTCAATAGGTTCGGACAGTTCGACGAATCCGAGTTTCGGGTACAGGTTTCGCATCTCGACATTCGGTGTAAGCGTGTCGGCCACAATGCGTTTTAGCCCCAGCGCTCGGGCCGCCTCCTCTCGGGCTTGAACCATGGCGCGCCCCGCACCTGTGCCGCGTGCGGATTCTGTGACGAACATCCGTTTCAATTCCCCGGTGCTCTGATCCAGCCGTTTCATCATACCGCAGCCAATGATCTGGCCCGCGTGGTTTCTGGCCAGCACAAGGCAGCCGTTCGGCGGCAGATAGTCATCCGACCGCGCCCAAAACTCGGCCAACGCGCTTTGCGGAACAGCCGGGTCAATATCAAACCCCATTGCCGTCATACGCTCAACAATCAACGCATAGTACTGAGACAGGATGCCGTTCAGCTCTTCCCGATCCGGCAGGCTTTGACACAGTTCTATCGAGAAATCGCGCAATGGAGCGCTCCCTGACATGGATTGATATGGTTCCGAAGTCCCAGATCAAGCCCGGTTCAGAACCAACAGTCAAGGATTGAAACCGGACCCCTATCTGTCAGGAGAAAGCCGGAATATTGCCCCCTCGCCTACAGAAATGAACCAAATCGAGCCATCCGCAGCCTCGACAATATCGCGGACGCGTTCCGTTTCCGGGCCTTTGATCTGCTCAACCTCTTGCAACGGATTGCCCGACAAGCGCGAAATATAATCGAACTTCAGCGACCCTACAAAGATGTCCCCTTTCCATTCCGGCCAAAGCTTGCCCGAATAGACCAGCAGGCCGGACGGAGCGATGGACGGGTCCCAGTAATGCTGTGGCTGTTCGAGCCCCTGTTTTGCGGTCCCTTCACCAATCTTTTTGCCCGAATAATGCAGGCCGTATGAGATCACCGGCCAGCCATAGTTCGCGCCGGGCTTAACAAGATTAACCTCATCTCCCCCACGCGCACCATGTTCTGACACCCACAGACGTCCGCGGGCATCCAACCCGGCCCCTTGCGGATTTCGATGACCGTATGACCAGATTTCGGGCCTGGCACCTGCTTGCCCCACAAACGGATTGTCCGCCGGAACCGAGCCGTCCCGGTTGATGCGGATCACCGTGCCCATATGGTTCGACGTGTCCTGCGCCTGCGGACGGTCGCCCCGATCCCCAATGGTGAAGAATAACCGGCCATCCTGCGCCTCGACCACACGACTGCCGAAATGACGACCACCGCTTCCGCCCGGTATGGCCTCGAAGATCACGCGCAGGTTGGTCAGCCGGTTCCCGCTTTCTGACAGACGGGCGACGGCCACAGCGGTGCCTGCACCCCCGCTCTGAGGTTTCGAGAAGGTCAGGAATATCTCACGGCTTTGCGCAAAGTCTCGCGCGACCGTGACGTCCAGCAAACCGCCCTGCCCGTTCGCGGCCACTTTCGGCACGCCCCTGACGCGCTTTGATGAGCCGTCATTGATGAACAGAAGCTCTCCGTCCCGCTCGGTGATCAGAAACCCGCCCCCCGGCAACAACCCGATGGCCCATGGCGTGTCCAACCCTTCGGCCATCTTGTCCACGCGGACCGCACCGGCGGATGTCTGCAGCACGTCGGCGCTGACCAGACTTGCGCAACCGGTCAGGAACAGAATCGCGAAAGCTCGGAGCATGGTGCCCTCCCTCACTGTGTTTATCTTGCCGCGAAAGGCGACAAACCTATCAAAACAAATAGGATTGTGAGCCGTAAAAACACAGTTGCGTTAGGACTTTTCTTTTTTGAATGCCTTGCCTAGGGTCGTGCCCAGAACGATTACGTTCACAACAGGGAGTAACCATATGAAAAAGCTGCTTACTGCAACTGCAGCATCCGCTCTGCTGGCTGGTCCGGCGCTGGCCGAAGACATCACTCTGGGCGTTCTGTTCGGCTTCACCGGGCCAATTGAATCTCTGGCTCCGGCGATGGGTTCGGGCGCAGAGATGGCAATGGCCGAAGTGACCGAATCCGGCAAACTGCTGGACGGTGCCAAAGTGACTGCATCGCGCGCCGATACAGGCTGTATCGACAATGGTCTGGCCACTTCGAACGGTGAGCGCATGATCGCAGACGGCGTTGCCGGTATCATCGGCGGCGACTGCTCGGGCGTGACCGGCGCGATCCTGCAGAACGTCGCGATTCCGAACGGCATGGTCATGATCTCCCCTTCGGCCACCTCTCCGGGCCTGTCGACCATGGAAGATAACGGACTGTTCTTCCGCACTGCCCCGTCGGACGCGCGTGAAGGTGAAGTGATGGCCGACATTCTGAACGACCGTGGCATCAGCTCGATCGCTCTGACCTACACCAACAACGACTATGGCAAGGGTCTGGCAGACGCGATCCAGTCCTCGTTCGAGGCATCGGGTGGCGAAGTCACTATCGTCGCGGCGCACGAAGACGGCAAGGCCGACTATTCGGCCGAAGTGGGCGCGCTGGCCTCGGCCGGTGGCGACATTCTGGTTGTCGCGGGCTATCTGGATCAGGGTGGTCTGGGCATCATCCAATCGGCACTGGACAGTGGTGCGTTTGACACATTCGGTCTGCCCGGCGGCATGATCGGTGACTCGCTGCCCTCGAATGTCGGCCCTGACCTGAACGGCTCGTTCGGTCAGATCGCCGGTTCGGGTGGTGAAGGGGCTGAAAAGTACTTTGCCATGGCCGAAGCCGCCGGGTTCGACGGCTCCTCGCCCTACTCGCCGGAAAGCTATGACGCAGCTGCGCTGTTCATGCTGGCGATGCAGGCTGCAGGCTCGACCAGCCCGGCAGAGTATGGCGCCAAGATTATGGACGTCGCCAACGCTCCGGGCGAAAAAATCTATCCCGGTGAGCTGGCCAAGGGTCTCGAATTGCTGGCTGCAGGTCAGGACATCGACTATGTCGGCGCATCGGGTGTTGAGCTGATCGGCCCCGGCGAAAGCGCGGGCTCGTATCGTGAGATCGAAGTTACCGACGGCGAGAACAAGACCGTCAACTTCCGTTGATCCGCGGTTAACAGTCATAAAAACAAACAGCCCGGGCCTTGTGTCCGGGCTGTTTCAATGACAAAAGGCCGCACCCTTCATACAGGGATGGGGCAACAACGCCGACAACGGCGGCTGGGGGAAAAGATGATCGTCGTCGAAGACGTGCACAAGCATTTCGGCGGGTTTCATGCGGTGGACGGGGCATCGCTGGAGATCCAAAAGGGCTCGATCACCGGTCTGATTGGGCCGAACGGGGCCGGAAAAACCACTCTGTTCAATGTCATCGCAGGCGTTCTGCCACCGACCAGCGGCAAGGTGTTGATGGATGGTGAGGATATCACCGGCCTGCCCCCGCATGAGCTGTTTCACAAGGGCCTGCTGCGCACGTTCCAGATCGCGCATGAGTTTTCGTCGATGTCCTGCCGTGAGAATCTGATGATGGTACCCGGTGCGCAATCGGGTGAAACGCTGTGGAACACATGGTTCGGCCGCAAGCGCATCGCCGATGAAGAACGCGCGCTGCGCGCAAAGGCCGACGAGGTGCTGGAATTCCTGACCATCGAACATTTGGCCGACCACAAGGCGGGTCAGGTCTCGGGCGGGCAAAAGAAACTGCTGGAGCTTGGTCGCACGATGATGGTGGATGCCAAAATCGTGTTTCTGGACGAGGTCGGCGCGGGCGTGAACCGCACCCTGCTAATGACCATTGGCGATACGATCCTGCGTCTGAACAAGGAACGCGGCTATACCTTCGTCGTCATCGAGCATGACATGGATTTCATCGGTAAGATCTGCGACCCGGTCATTTGTATGGCCGAGGGCAAAGTGTTGGCCGAAGGCACTCTGGACGAGATCAAGGCCAATGAGCACGTGATCGAGGCCTATCTGGGCACCGGCCTGAAGAACAAAGACAAGTTGGAGGCCGGGGCGTGACTGACAACCCTTACCATGACGACAAGGGCAACAAGGACGCCTCGATCACCAACCCGCACGGCGCCGGCACAATGACCCCCGCCCATCGCAAAAGCGGTGAGACACACAAGGTCGAGGGCGGCCCCTTCCTGATCGGCGACACCATGACCGGCGGCTACGGCAAGGGTCCGGACATCCTGCATGACTGCACTATCGCTGTCGACAAGGGTGAGATTGCGGTGATCGTCGGCCCCAACGGTGCGGGCAAATCCACCGCAATGAAAGCCGTGTTCGGGATGCTGGATGTCCGCTCCGGCGCGGTGCGGCTCGATGGTGAGGACATCACCACGCTCACCCCGCAGGATCGCGTGATGCGCGGGATGGGGTTTGTGCCGCAAACCTCGAACATCTTCACCTCGATGACGGTGGAAGAGAACCTTGAGATGGGCGCTTTCATCCGCCGCGACGATATCAGCCAGACGATGGAGCAGGTCTATGATCTGTTCCCCATCCTGCGTGACAAACGCAACCAAGCTGCCGGAGAGCTGTCGGGCGGCCAGCGCCAACAGGTCGCTGTGGGCCGCGCGCTGATGACCCAGCCCAAGGTGCTGATGCTGGACGAGCCGACCGCTGGGGTCTCGCCCATCGTGATGGATGAGCTGTTCGACCGGATCATCGAGGTTTCCCGAACTGGCCTGCCGATCCTGATGGTCGAACAAAACGCCCGTCAGGCGTTGGAGATCGCGGACAAGGGATACGTGCTGGTTCAGGGGCGGAACGCCTATTCCGGTACGGGCAAGGAACTGCTGGCCGATCCCGAAGTGCGTAAGAGTTTCTTGGGGGGGTGAGGATGTTCAAGACCTTATGCGCGTTGGGGTTCTCGCTACTCCCCCTGTCGGTATCAGCGTTTACCGGCCCGGTTAGTGATCTTGAGATTTATGACTGTATCGTTGTTGAAAAATGCGATCTTCAAAACCTATGCGCCCAAACCAACGAAGAAACTGAGCTGATATTTTCAACTGTCGTGCAGATGGCACCTCTGTCACCGGAAAACTACGCAGACCCGAATGGCAGGATAAAAGGCGTGGAGAAAATTGCCTGGATAGACCTACCTAGCTATCCGAACAAACGATTCCCTCTTCCCATCTGGTATCGTTACAATTTTGAAGTTGGCGAACCAAAAGAATTTCGGCTCGAGGATTGGCTTTCCGGCAAGCAAGTCTCGCCTTACGACGAACAGTTTTATGCATTTGTATTCGAAGCCAATGTGGGGAGCGAACAGGAGTTGTGGGATCTTTGGGAAGAGCGGGATTTTTGGTTCAAGCTGTATGAGAAAGAAGACAGCACCGCATCGCGGTTTGAAACGATCAAAATAATCTGCCCGGAGTATGGTAAGTAATATGGACTTCCTCAACGCCTTTGTGGCGCTCTCCAACTTCGTACTTGTTCCCGCAATCGCCTATGGCAGCCAGTTGGCGCTGGGCGCTCTGGGGGTGACGCTGATCTATGGCATCCTGCGGTTCTCGAACTTTGCGCATGGCGATACAATGGCCTTTGGCGCGATGATCGCCGTGCTGGTCACATGGGGCCTGCAAGCCGCAGGGGTCAGTTTCGGGCCGCTGCCGACCGCTCTGCTGGCCCTGCCCTTTGCCATTCTGGGCTGTATCGTTCTGGTGCTGATCACCGACCGGCTCGTGTACAGGTTCTACCGGGAACAAAAGGCCAAACCTGTCATTCTGGTGATCGTATCGATGGGCGTGATGTTCATCATGAACGGGTTGGTGCGGTTCGTCATCGGGCCGGATGACCAGCGTTTCTCGGACGGGGCACGGTTCATCGTCTCGGCGCGGGATTTCAAGGCGATGACCGGGCTGCGTGAGGGGCTGGCGATCAAGACCTCTCAGGGCATTACCGTGATTGTGGCCGTCGTTGCCGTGGTGCTGCTGTTCTGGTTTCTGAACAAAACGCGCACCGGCAAGTCGATGCGCGCTTATTCGGATAACGAGGATCTGGCACTGCTGTCGGGCATCAACCCCGAGCGGGTGGTGATGATCACATGGATCATCGTTGCTGCGCTGGCGACGACAGCGGGTGTGCTGTACGGCCTCGACAAAAGCTTCAAGCCCTTCGTCTATTTCCAGCTTCTGCTGCCGATCTTTGCCTCGGCCATCGTGGGTGGCCTTGGCAATCCGATCGGGGCCATTGCGGGCGGGTTTATCATCGCCTTCTCCGAGGTCACGATCACCTATGCCTGGAAAAAGGTGCTGACCTACCTGGCACCTGAAAACCTTGAACCGTCGGGCTTGGTTCAGCTTCTATCCACCGATTACAAATTCGCCGTCAGCTTCGTCATCCTGCTGATCGTGCTTCTGTTTAAGCCGACAGGCCTGTTCAAAGGGAAAGTGGTATGACCGAGACTGCCAAAAACACGCTGCTTTTCGTTGTCGTCGGCGGGCTCATCCTTCTGACCGGTTTCACCCAAAGCTGGAATGCGGCAATCCTGATCCTGAACATGGGCCTGATCTCGGCCATCATGTCCATTGGCGTGAACCTTCAATGGGGCTTTGCGGGCCTGTTCAACGTCGGTGTCATGGGCTTTGTCGCGCTTGGCGGGTTGGCGGTTGTGCTGGTTTCGACCCCACCGACACCTGGGGCGTGGACCGGTGGTGGCTTTGGCGTCATTCTGGCGCTGTTGCTGGGCGCGGCAACCGTTGTCGCCGCCGTTATGACCGCCCAGAAGATGGCTGCCGGACGCGTGCGGACGCTGGCAATCATCGCCATTTTGATTGGTGGGTTCTTCATCTATCGCGCGATCTTTGATCCGAATGTTGCGGCCATCGAGGAAATCGATCCCGCGATCGCAGGGAATATCGGCGGCCTGAACCTACCGGTTCTGTTGGCCTGGCCCGCCGGCGGGTTGCTGGCCGCCGGGGCTGCATGGTTGATCGGCAAGACCGCGCTGGGCTTGCGGTCGGACTATCTGGCGATTGCCACGCTGGGTATCGCCGAAATCATCATCGCCATCATGAAAAACGAAGACTGGTTGGCCCGCGGGGTCAAGAATGTCTACGGCATACCGCGCCCTTCGCCGGTTGTAGGGTATGAGGTCGAGTTGCAGCAAGATCCGGGCTTTCTTGCTCGGGCCGAGTGGTTGGGCATCGATCCGGTCACGGCCTCAACCTTGTCAGTCAAGCTGGGTTATTCGCTGCTGTTCATGATCGTCTTGCTTGTCTTGCTGTGGATGGCGCAGATGGCCCTGAAAAGCCCTTGGGGCCGCATGATGCGTGCCATTCGCGACAACGAAGTTGCTGCCGAAGCGATGGGCAAAGACGTCACCCGCCGTCACCTGCAAATCTTCGTCCTGGGCTCGGCCATTTGCGGTATCGCAGGTGCAATGATGACGACGCTGGACGGGCAGTTGACACCGGGCACATACAATCCGCTACGGTTCACCTTCCTTGTCTGGGTCATGGTGATCGTCGGCGGCTCAGGCAACAATTTCGGAGCCGTTCTTGGGGCTTTCCTGATCTGGTTCCTGTGGGTGCAGGTCGAACCCATCGGCCTGTGGCTGATGAACCTGATCACGGTGGGAATGCCGGATGGCAGCGCGCTCAAGGCGCATCTGATCGATAGTGCCGCTCATATGCGCCTGTTCACGATGGGACTGATCTTGCTGATTGTTCTCAGGTTCAGCCCACGCGGTCTCATTCCCGAAAAATAGGCGAATTTCCTCGCAATCGATCCCGCCGCGCCGGCCCTACGGCGCGGTGTCTTGATTTCGTTAACAATTCTTAATAGACGAGTTCACCGCTTGCATGTCGCGCAGGCGCTATCGGCACGCACTCACACCACCGCCGATCTGTACGATCACTTGTGTTTACCAACGAGGACGTCCCTCATCATGAAAATGACCGCCACCAAAACCGCTCTGGTCCTGTCTGCATTCACAGCATTGACCGCATGTGTTCCGTCTCCGAAAGATCTGGAAACGGAACCCGTTCAGGTGTCCACGGCCAAGGGCGTGGTCACATGCCAGCTTTACACAGAACGCCGCGTGCTTTGGGATCGGGCGATCGACTTTCCGGCCACAAAAATGTCAGTCGCCGAAGCGGACAACGTATGCCGCGAAGAAGGATTGCGCCGGCTGAACAAGTAGACCGGCCGTGCCTTTATCGGTTGCGGAATAGCCCGCCCAGGATGCCGCGCACGATCCGACGCCCGGTGGTGCCTTTCAGCTCTTTAATCACCGCCTCGCTCATTGCAGAGGCAAAGCTGTCCTTCTTCCGGCTCACTCTTGCCGAGGACCGTCCCACGCGACTGCCGGAATATCTGCGGGCCGAGGCATATTCCCTTTCCGCCGGGGATTGCCGTTCGATCACCTCATCCGCTTCGGCAGCTTCGGCCTCGGTGGCTGCAGCTTCGGCGCGGGCCTGAAGGATTTCAAAGGCGGACTTGCGGTCAACCCGGACATCATATTTCGGCCCCATGGCTGACTGGCCCAAAACCTCTTGTCGCTGATCGTCGGTAATTGGCCCCAGCTGCGATCCAGGCGGGCGGATTAACGTGCGTTGGACAACACCGGGCACACCTTTTTTCATGAGCATCGAGGTGACAGCCTCGCCCACACCCACTTCGCGAATGGCGGCTTCGGTGTCGAAATCCGGGTTCTCACGATAGGTTTCGGCAGCAAGACGCAGGTTCTTGCGATCCCGCGCGGTAAAGGCGCGCAAGGCGTGCTGAACACGATTGCCCAACTGGCCCAGAATATCCTCGGGAATATCCGCCGGGCTTTGCGTGATGAAATACACCCCAACACCTTTCGAACGGATCAGACGCGCCACCTGCTCGACCTTGTCGACCAGAACCTTTGGGGCGTCTTCGAACAGCAAATGCGCCTCGTCAAAAAAGAACACCAGCTTGGGTTTGTCCGGGTCGCCGACTTCGGGCAGCTCCTCGAACAACTCGCTGAGCAGCCACAACAGGAATGTCGCGTAAAGGCGCGGCGCGCCCATAAGCTTGTCTGATGCCAGAATGTTCACCATGCCCTGCCCGGCCTCATCCACCTGCATGAGATCCGACAGATCGAGTGCGGGCTCGCCAAACAGCTTTGTTCCGCCTTGATTTTCCAGAACCAGCAACCGGCGCTGAATCGCTCCGATCGATGAGGTCGAGACGTTGCCATACCGCAATGACAGCTGGGTTCGGTTCTCGCCGATCCAGACCAGAAGGGATTGCAGATCCTTCAGGTCCAACAATGGCAACCCATCTTCATCCGCAACACGAAAGGCGATGTTGAGAATGCCTTCTTGCGCCTCGCTCAGTTCCAGAAGGCGCGATAGCAGCAAAGGTCCCATTTCGGTAACGGTGGTTCGAACCGGGTGACCCTGTTCGCCGAAAAGGTCCCAAAACGTCACCGGACAAGCGGCATAAGTAAAATCGTCGAACCCAATGCGCTTGGACCGATCCATAAACGCCTGATGCAACTTGTGCTGATCACTGCCCGCCCGCGCAAGGCCGGACAGATCACCTTTTACATCCGCCAAGAAAACCGGCACGCCAGCTTGGGAAAAACCTTCGGCCAGGATTTGCAATGTTACGGTTTTACCAGTTCCCGTTGCGCCAGCGATCAGGCCGTGTCGGTTTGCATACTTCAACGCCAGACCTTGCTTTTCGCCGTAATCTGCACCGCCGCCGCCAATAAAGATTTCATTTTTCATTAAAAAACTGTCCCAAAACTCACCGATCAGGGTTGAGCATACAAAGTTAACCTATCGCTGCGATAGTCATTTTGCCTCCGTCATGACTCGTTTGCGGCAGGGGCGACTTCCTCCCTGTTGACTGGCCGTGCCTTCGGGCACGGCTTTTTTCGCCTGATCTGCAAGAAAGGGCCCTGGTGGTGGTAAATTCTTGCCAATAGCAGTTGACCCCCGGGTTCCCCTTTCGTAACGTCTGCGCATAACTAAGTCGGCCAGTCCGACGGGGAGAAAAAATTCATGAAGGGAGCCGCTCAACCGGCTCCCTTTGTTGTTTGTTTCTTTGGGTTGCGCGCGTCAGCATAGGCAACAATTTGTTGAATTCCGAACCCACCGCTCGGTTTGCGCCTGACACCATCGATTTGCAGTGCTAGATGGATCAAAAAGCTGGATCGGCAAAACGAGGCATTCATGATCAGGACCCTTTTTCCCCTCACACTGGCAACCGTCACTTTCATGGCCGGCATTGTTTATGCGCAGGAGGGTACCGACACTCAGGCGGAACCGACCACGCCATCTGTTGGCGATCTGGATTTGGGTGAGGCCGGCCCGCGCGTGGGCGAACAATATGTCAAGGAAGAAAGCGGCGATTGGACGATTGCCTGCATCAAAACGGAAAACGGCAATGACCCCTGCGCGATGCGCCAATTGCTGAACGGGGATCAAGGGCAACCCATTGCCGAAATCACACTTGAGAAACTGCCGGAAGGTTCGGCGGCAGTTGCGGGTGCAACGGTCATCGTACCGCTCGAGACATTGCTTCAGGCGCAGCTGGCCTTGTCGATCGATGGCGCGCCGGGCAAACGTTACAACTATCACCACTGTAACCCCGTCGGCTGTGTCGTTCAGATGGGCTTTACGCAGGGCGATGTCGACGCGATGAAGGCGGGCACCGAGGCAACGATGTCGCTGGTATCGATTCTGGCGCCCAACCAGTTGGTTGAGATGAGGCTTTCGCTGGCCGGGTTCACCGCCGGGTTCAACGGGATCAGCGCCAATCGGAACTGACCCTGTACCGTGCTAGGAAACGTCGCCATGGCGATCCCGGGCGACGTTTTTTATTTGTATCGTATCCGTTAAACGCGCCGCAGCGCGAGGACGGCGTTCATCCCGCCAAAGGCAAAGGCGTTGCTTAATGCGACATCGATCTTTGCCTCGCGCGCCTCGTTTGGCACCACGTCCAGAGCACATTCGGGATCGGGTTCTTGGTAACCGATAGTTGGTGCAATCACGCCGTCTCGCAGGGCCATAATGCAGGCCAATAGCTCAACCGCGCCGGTGCCGCCAATCATGTGACCGTGCATAGACTTTGTTGACGATATCATCAGATCATCGGCATGTGGTCCGAATACATCCGCCACCGCCGCGCATTCTGTTTTGTCATTGGCAGCCGTTCCGGTGCCATGAGCGTTGATGTATCCCACATCGCTGGCATTCAGCCCCGCATCAACCAAAGCCCCGGCCATGGCACGCGACGCGCCCTGTTTGCTGGGCATCACAATGTCGGCCGCATCCGAGGACATAGCAAAGCCCACAACCTCGCACAGAATCTCGGCACCGCGCGCTTTTGCATGTTCATATTCTTCGAACACAAACACGCCCGCACCTTCCCCTTGCACCATACCATTCCTGTTGGCGCTGAACGGGCGGCACGCATCTTTCGACATGACCCGCAACCCTTCCCAGGCTTTGACCCCGCCAAAACACAGCATGGATTCCGACCCGCCGGTCAGCATCGCTGGAGCCGCCCCGCTGCGCACCATTTGAAACGCCAGCGCCATCGCATGGTTGGACGAGGCGCATGCGGTCGAGACAGTAAAGCTGGGACCTTTGAGGTTATGCTCCATCGACACATGGCTGGCGGCCGCGTTGTTCATCAACTTCGGCACAACAAACGGATGCACGCGGTTCTTTCCGTCTTCATAGACAGAACGATAGTTGTCATCCCAGGTCGAAACTCCACCACCCGCAGTACCCAGAACGACGCCGGACCGGGCGGCCAGATCACCGTGAAAAACGATTCCCGACTGATCGATGGCTTCTTTGGCGGCGGTCAGGGTGAATTGCGTGAACCGGTCATACAGTGTCATCTGCTGGCGGTTAAAGCGCCCTTCCGCCTCGAATCCGCGCACCTGACCGCCAATTTTGATGGCCAGCCGCTCGACGTCGCGGAACTCTAGCTCAGAGATACCACAGCGCCCCTCACGCATGGCCTCAAGCGTATCGGGCACGGAATGCCCCAGCGAATTGATCGTGCCCGCCCCCGTAATGACAACGCGTTTCATCGAGTGTGTCAGACCTTTTCAGCCACGAGTTTTTCAATGCCCGCGATAATGGCCGAAACGTTCGTTATGTCGAAATCGCTGGCCGTGGGTTCATTGGCATTGAACGGAACATTGATGTCGAACTCTTCTTCGATTGCGAAGATACTTTCGACCAGACCAAGGCTGTCGATGCCCAAATCTTCAAGCGTGCTGTCGGGTGTCACATCCGAAGGCTCCAGCACGGCCTGTTCGGCGATGATTGCAATGACACGGTCACTGATGCTCATGTCGGTCCCCTGATTGTCGCGTTGCGGATGACTTAATCGCTCGGGGGCTGTTTGAAAACCGCCTTTTTCAACGTCTCGACGTCACGCGCCAGGCGCGGCAGGCGGCGTTGGGCTTTGTAAATATCGGTGTGGGTTTCCATTTTGATGCCGGGATAGCCCATAATCACGCGCCCTGCCGGCACGTTGGACAGGATTTTCGTCCCGCCGCCTGAAATCACCCCGTCTCCGATAAAGATATTGTCCACCACACCGGTCTGACCACCAAGGATCACATTGTTTCCGATCTCGACAGACCCGGACACACCGGTCAGGCCGCACAACAGACAATCGCGGCCAACGCGCGTGTTGTGTCCGACATGCACAAGATTATCCAGCTTTGAGCCATCGCCAATCACTGTGTTTCGGATCGTCCCATTATCCACCGTGCTGTTCGAGCCGACCTCGACATCATCACCGACCTCAACAGCGCCCAGAGAGTGGATGCGCAGCCAGTTTTGATCCTTGGCGTCGCCCTTGTCGCCCATGGTTTTACGCACATTCTCGGCTCCGGACACTTCGGGCGTGACAAAGCTGAAGCCGTCGCCGCCAATCCGTGCACCGGGTTGTGCAATGAACCGGTTTCCGATCTGCGCCCGCGCACCGATGCTGACCATCTCGCGCAAGAGGGCGTCCTGGCCCAAAACCACGTCCATACCAATCGTGCAATGCGCGCCAATCACTGACCCCGCACCGATCTGTGCCCGAGGGCCAACCACGACCAAAGGGCCGATCGAGACATCTGCGCCGATTTCAGCCGTTGAATCGATCACGGCTGAGGGGTGAATGCCCGGAGCAATCCCCTGCCCCCGGTCCAGCATCGCCGTAACCCCGGCCATCGCCATTCGGGGCCGCTGGACGAATATGGCCGCGTCCAGCCCCATCGCTTTCCAATCCGCGCCATCCCACAACACAGCAGCCCGCGCCGCGCCCGCCGCAAGTGTTTCGGCATATTTCGGAGACATCGCCATCGCCAGATCCATCGGACCGGCATCGCCCGGTTCGGCGGCGCGCAAGATGGTCAGATCGGTCTGGCCTTCGGCCGTCGCGCCCAAGGCCTGAGCGACTTGATCAATGGTAAACTGCATTCCGGGCTTCCCTTGGTTCAGGACCTGGCCCGTGATTACCCCTGAACGTCCGGCAGGGCCACCCCTGCCTTTTGCAACGCGTCCCAAATCTTTGCATCCCGGCCATAGACGTCACGGCGATACTGCACATCGCCTTTGGGTCCGACATAGGCAGTGCGGTAAATCAGATGTACCGGAACCGGTTGATCGAGATTTACTCGGGTCTCTTTGCCTGTATTCAGAACCCGGTGGAAAAAGGCCTTGGGGTCCTCTTCCTGCAGCGCCAGCAACGCATAGGCAAACCCGAACGGGTCAGCCAGGCGGATACAACCGTGCGAGAAGGCTCGTACCTCACGCGAGAACAGGCTTTTCTGCGGCGTATCATGCAGATAGATGTTGTACTTGTTGGGGAACATGAACTTCACCAACCCCAGTGCGTTACTCTGACTAGGAGGTTGGCGCATCGAGAACGGGAAGTTGCGGGCAGTGAATTGCGTGAAATCAACCGCCCCGCGATTGACCTGCCGGCCGCTGCGATCCGTGATGTGGATATGCCCGACCGCATTCGGGTCGGCCTTCAGTTTTGGCAGGTATTCCTTGGTGATGATCGAGCGCGGTACATACCAGCTGGGGTTGATGACCATATGTTCCATCTGGTCGGAAAACTCAGGGCTGCGGCGATCATGTGTATTTTTGCCGATCACCGTTCGGCTTTCAAACGTAACCTGCCCGTCATCCATGATCTTGGCCGAGAAATCAGCCTGATTGACCAGAATGTGGCGCTCTCCCCGATCTTTCGGCAACCAGCGTTCACGCTCCAATGCAACCAGAACTGACTTCAGCCGATCCGATGCCGGGCGATTCAATTCAGCGATCGTTCCGCTGCCCGCAACCCCATCCGGCTCAAGCCCGTGGTCGTTTTGAAAGGCCGTGACGGCCGCCAGCATCGTATCATCGAAAGCCGGGCTGGCTGTCGGTTTCATATATCCCATAGCAACCAGCCGATTGCGCAGCTTGATCACTTTTGGACCGGTATCGCCCATTTCAAGCTTGCCATCGGGGACCGTCGCGCCCCATCCGCCTTGGGCGATCAGATGCTCCAGTTCTCTCTTCTGTTTCAATAGAGCGCGGTATTGTGCCGTCTGCGGGATGAGATTTTTGATGTATCCATCTGATTTGGCGTCAATAACACCACGCAAATGATCCTCGGCCGTAAGCCGCGTCACCTCACGCACCAACCCGTCATCGATCTGAGCCGGTTTCAGCGCACCCGATTGCATATCGGTGGCGTATCTTGCGAAAGCCCGGCTCAGCGCAGCTTCGACCTTGCCAAGATCACGCGCTGTTTTCGCATCCTGCATCTGCGACATCAGGCTGTGGACGTCATATCGGGACGACGGCAACCCATGCAAATCTGCAGCAGACAGGGCCTTAATCAATGCAGACCGACGCGCCACATGCTGCGGCGTGTCTCCAACCCAGATCGGATCAAACTGGTTTTCGCGGTAAAAATCCGCAATGGCCGGGGTGCCAGCAGTGTTCTCGGCGACTGCCATCTGGAACGCTGTTCCGTCCGTGCTCGCCTGCACGCCCGAGGCGCAGCTCAGCATCAAAACCGCAAAAACAACACGAGTACTGGTACGAAAGGCAAATGGCATGGGATGACCTTAGGTTTTTCAATAACTTCACACACTTCAAAAAAAGCGTTCTAAAATAGTGTTGCGCGACGAAAGACTTGTCTATTCACAACTTGATCACTTGAATACATCTTTTCGACCTTGATGCGCGTTTGCATCTCAGGCCCCTTACCAGCCTCACGAATAAGCAAAACTGTGTCAATTGCGCAAAAAACTGCCGAAATTTCCCCCTTGATCTTGGCGAAACGAAACAATTCTTGGCCGATCGGGTCCACTGTGCCATAAGTTTCGCATCTGGGATGGGAAAATATTAATACCGCGCGCGTAACATCGTGTGCAGGCAGGAACAGTACGGGACGACATAAGAAATGACCAAGAGCAGTGCTTCGGGCTTGACCCGGCGTGCCCTATTGGGCGCATTCGCAGCCACGGCCGTAGCCGCGGCACCGACATATTCCCAAGCGGCAGGTTTTCTTCGTGGCAGCGGCGACATTCGCCGAATTCGCATGTATTCGGGGCGCACCGGCGAACGCATTGACATGGTGTATTGGGTCGATGGCAAATACATCAAAGACGCGGTGAAAGAGGTCAATTACTTCATGCGCGACTGGCGCAACGATCAGGTCAAGGACATAGACCTGCGCACCATCGACATCATGGCCGCATCCCACAACATGCTGGACGCGAGCGAGCCGTATATGCTGCTTTCGGGCTACCGCTCTCCCAAAACCAATGCGATGCTCAGGTCGCGCTCGCGCGGTGTTGCGCGCAACTCACTGCATATGAAGGGTCAGGCGGCGGATCTCAGATTGTCTTCACGCTCTGTCTCCCAGATGGCCAAGGCAGCTATGGCTTGCCGCGCTGGCGGTGTAGGCCAGTATTACCGCTCGAATTTCGTCCACATGGATTGCGGTGACGTCCGTACCTGGCGCGGCTGACTGTACAACCTGTTGCTGATTTTGTTTGCCCCCTTCGGCCAGCCCGTCGGGGGTTTTGTCTTATCCATTCTGCACAGAACCACAGACCGAAAGGGCAGCCTGTGCAAAATATTGTCTGAAAGTGGCGCACCTGAGAGGATTCGAACCTCTGGCCTCTGCCTTCGGAGGGCAGCGCTCTATCCAGCTGAGCTACAGGTGCCTTGGCCGTTAGCTACCCTCGTTCCGATCCGGGTGCAACTGCAAATCGGTGCGCCGATCAGGCAAATAGATCATGCGCCAGTTCCAGCGCGTCGATCAAAGTGTCGACCTCGTCCGTGGTATTATAAAGACCAAAACTGGCGCGACAGGTAGCCGTGACACCAAGGTGATCCATCAGAGGACCCGCACAATGATGCCCTGCCCGAACCGCGACTCCTTTCTTGTCCAATATGGTCGAGACGTCATGCGCGTGACCCGCCCCATCCAACGTAAAGCTGAAAATCGCCGCCTTGTTCGCTGTCGTGCCTTGGACCTGCAACCAGTTTAACCCTGTCAATTTGTCCATCGCATAATCGCGCAGACCGGCCTCATGCGCGGCGATATTGTCCATGCCAAGACCC
This sequence comes from Ruegeria sp. K11, assembly GCF_056531905.1. Lineage (NCBI taxonomy): Bacteria > Pseudomonadati > Pseudomonadota > Alphaproteobacteria > Rhodobacterales > Roseobacteraceae > Ruegeria > Ruegeria sp. K11. The sequence goes on along the minus strand of NZ_JBQFMP010000006.1, from coordinate 41,219 downwards.
ATCATATAGTCCAGCGCTACACCCATTCCGATGGTCTGCACAATGCCCGGAGTTCCCGCCTCGAACTTCATCGGCGGGTCGTTGTAGATCACCTCGTCCTTCGAGACCTCTTTGATCATGTCGCCGCCACCAATAAAGGGGCGCATCTCGGCCATACGCTCGGATTTGATGAAAATCGCACCCGAGCCGGACGGACCATACAGCTTGTGGCCCGTAATGGCGTAGAAATCGCAGCCGATATCCTGCAGGTTTACCGGCATGTGCACAGCCCCCTGACTGCCATCGACCAGAACCGGCACTCCTTTGGCATGGGCACCCTGCGTGATGGCCTTGACATCGACGACCGTGCCCAAGACGTTCGAACAGTGCGTCACCGCCACCAGTTTGGTCTTTGGAGTGATGGCATCGATCACTGCCTGCGGGTCCAAATGCCCAGCCGCGTCTACATCGACCCATTTCAGGACCACGCCCTGCCGTTCGCGCAGAAAATGCCAGGGCACGATATTGGCATGATGTTCCATGACGCTTAGAACGATTTCGTCTCCGGCTTGCAGGCGCGGCATGGCCCAACCGTATGCAACCAGATTGATCCCCTCTGTTGTGCCCGAGTTCAGAACGATCTCATCCTCGTCAGCGACGCCCAGAAATTTGGCAACGGTGCCACGGACAGATTCGTATTTTTCGGTGGCAAGATTGGACAGATAGTGCAAGCCGCGATGGACGTTCGAATACTCCTGCGCATAGGCCTGTGTGACCGCATCAATTACCACCTGAGGCTTTTGCGCCGACGCGCCATTGTCCAAATAGGTCAGAGGCTTACCGTTCACCTGCCGCGACAGGATCGGAAATTCAGAGCGGATGTTTTGGACATCATACATATTCGCAGGTTTCCTAATTTAGCCCAACGGGAACAATAGAAGCACAAAGGGCACGGCCACGAGGCCGGACAGCAGCACAACCAGAAATGACATTGCCAACGAGGCGAACTGATGCGCCTGATTGATGAAATGCAGGGTGATGTAAATGCTGTAGACGCTCATCATCAGCACCAGAATATCGGACAGAAACGGCATCAGCAATGCGATCAGGTAAATCGCACCCTGCGCTCCGATCTGTAGCAACTGAAGCCAGATGATCAACGCCATGACACTGTCCAGGCTGGCCTGTCCGCCCAGAATTCTGCCCACAAAACAAAACGCCATGACGCTGAGGAGCAGAGCGCCGGTCGAGGTGGCAAGGGTCTGCACGACGGGTTCGACCGGAAAATTGGATTCCGGGTTGATCAGCGGAAAGACGATGCCAGCTGCGGTTTGCAGCAATGTATTCAGGATGACGGCAAGGAAAAAGGCCAGCCACAAAACATTCCGAGGTGGACACAATGCCATAACCTGACGGGCTGCATCGGCCGGGGCAGCCACGGTCATGATGACCAGACCTTTCAAATCCACCGCATTCATCCCGCTTGTCTTTCTGCTTGAATCAGGGCCGAGATCCAGAACCACAAGAAGACGCCCACCCAGACAAGCCCGACTGCGTTCAGGGCGCCGCCAGGGCCAATAAAGCCCGCGACCAGCCCAAACAACATCAATAACGGGCTGGCTGCAAGGAAAGACCAAAAGAGGGCCAGGCGCGCTCCGAACCAATCACCTTTGCCGCCGAACATCCGCGCGACCACATGGCTTAAACCGGCCAGAACATAAAGAAACAGTGGCGCGGTCAAAACCCATGCAAATAGGGCACCAGCCAACAGTGAATTCAGCTCTTGCCCCGTCAGATGAGCCTCGCGCGCAAGACGTGGTGTCTGACCGATAAAGACCAGAACACACGCGGCCATCACGATGATCAAAGCACGATCTTCACGCGGACCCATGTCCAGCAACCGCCGGACAACGCGCCCCGGTCCGCGATACGTGGCTACGATATCGGTCGTGACCGGCATCAGCTTCGGCGCGCCAACCAGCTTTCCAGGCGGGACACGATCACATCAGCCAGCGCTTCATCCTCGATCTCTTCAACCGCTTCCGCAAGGAATGACAGAGTCAGCATATCCGTCGCATCCTTCTTGGCGACACCACGCGAGCGCAGATAAAACAGGGCTGTTTCATCAATCGCGCCGGACGTTGATCCGTGCGAACAAGCCACGTCATCGGCGTAAATTTCAAGTTCGGGCTTGGCGAGGAACTGGCTGTCATCATCCAGCAGCAAAGACTGGCTGATCTGATAACCATCCGTCTTCTGCGCGCCTTCCTTGACCAGAATTTTCCCCTGAAACACACCGGTCGCGCCGTTACGCAGAACTTTCTTGAACACCTGACGGCTTTCGCAATTCACTGCGTCATGGGTGACAAAGACAGTGTCATCATGGTGAAAATCACCATCACCCACACAGGCCCCGGCCACATGCGCAACCGCATCATCTCCGGTCAGTTCCACGACCTGCTCATTGCGGGTCAGTACGCCATTTACAGTCAGCGTAAAGGATTTGTAGACCGACTCACGCCCCAGACGCGTGAACATATGAGTGGCTGCTCGGCGTTGATGATCGCGGCCTTGAGCACGGATATGGTGCAGCGTGCCACCATCGGCGATGTCGATCTCCATACATTTGTTGAAACGCGACGCCGCCGGGCCGTTTTCCAGTATCGTGACCTCGGCCCCGGCTTCTACCCGCACGATATGATGCAAGATCGCATCCGACGTCTCGGACGCGTGGCGATAGATCAGGCTGATCGGTTTCGAAGGCTTGCCGGTGACATGAATCGCCACCCCGTCCGAGGCAAATGCAGTGTTCAACGCGGCTAGTGGACGTTGAACGGGCGTTTGTCCCCGAGTCTCGAGAACACCGTATAACTCCTTGGCCCAGTGAATATCCTTGCAGCAGATATCCTCCAGACGATCAATCGAGACGCCTTCCATCGACAGATCATCCGAGTCATCCGGGCTGAAAACACCGTCGATAAACACGATCTTCAGCCTGTCGAAATCATGGAACACCATCGGTTCGTCAGAATCGAACAACGCAGCCGGGATGGCATTGGCCGAGGTCAGCGTGTCCGGACGGGTATACTTCCAGTATTCATCCCGTCGGCCAGGCAATCCCATCTCGCGCAGGCGAGAGAGCGCGGCCTCACGTGCTTTCCGGGTGCAACCTGCGTCCGGCATGGTCAGAGACGACAGCCGCTCTTCGGTTGCAGTCTGTTTTGCTTGCGGAAGCGCCATCAGTTCACCTCGGCCAAAATGTCTGCGTAACCGTTATTTTCAACTTCCAGAGCCAGTTCCGGTCCACCGGTTTTCACGATGCGACCGTCCGCCATGATGTGGACAACATCAGGTTTAATATGATCCAGAAGACGTTGATAATGCGTGATAACCAGGAAACCGCGCCCTTCATCCCGCAGCGCGTTCACACCTTCGGCCACCAGTTTCATCGCATCGACGTCCAAACCTGAATCCGTCTCGTCGAGAATGCACATCTTGGGCTCAAGCATCGCCATCTGCAGGATCTCATTGCGCTTTTTCTCACCGCCTGAAAACCCGACATTGACCGGACGCTTGAGCATATCCGCGTCGATTTTCAGTGCCTTGGCCTTGGCACGCACTTCTTTCAGGAAATCGGTGGCCGACAGTTCGTCTTCGCCCCGTGCTTTGCGCTGTGCGTTCACGGCAGTGCGCAGGAAAGTCATGTTGCCGACACCCGGAATCTCGACCGGGTACTGAAATGCCAGAAACACACCGGCCGCCGCGCGCTCTTCCGGCTCCATCTCAAGCAGGTCTTCACCTTCCAGGGTCGCGGACCCATCGGTGACGTCATATCCGTCGCGCCCCGACAAGACATAGCTGAGCGTCGACTTGCCCGACCCATTAGGGCCCATGATCGCATGCACTTTACCGGCCTCGACCGTCAGATCGACACCTTTGAGGATTTGCTTTTCTTCTTCCTCAAGTTTGACGTGCAGGTTCTTGATTTCCAGCATTTTTATCCTCTTGAATACACGGCCATCCGACGGATGGCTCAGATCTCGTTCATTGATGGAAGGCACCGCAACTGCGCAGGCCTGAGAAAACAAACCGGTCCCGTCCGATGTCGCGACACGCTTTGGGACATACCGGTTTCTGGCCACGCAAAGGTGCGTGGCACGCATTGGTCGGTGACTACAGTTTGCGTTAACCGAATTCGACGGACAGAGTGAACAATTGCAGACTTGAAGGCTTGGTCATGTCCTGCATGAACTCCACCCAGTCTTCTCCGTAAACTCTTTCGAACAGTTCCGGATAAGCCCAAACCGCGTTGTGAAACGTGAAGGTTGTCATCAGCATCGCAAACGCACTTACGCTGGCGAATTCCTTCTGGTTGCCCTTCAACAGGAAGGAAATCAGAAAGACCGCGCCGCCCGCGATGATGAACCCGATGATATCTGCCGAGCTCCCCTCGGCTTCGCCAGGCAATCCCACCAGATTGTACTGGATGTACCGGGACAGAAACACCGCGCCCACGCCCAGAAAAAACGCCCCGATGAAGGCGGCCGGATAGCCGAGGCGCGACCAGATGCTGTAGGCTTTCTTGCGCGGAACGCCCTTCTTGGCTTCCTGCGCGCGGGCCGTGATGCGATCGACCCGATCCTGAAAACTCGCGTTCTGTTCTTCCTGCATCGACACGCTGACAGACCCCACTGACAATCCAATGGGTGTTGCTTAGCAAGCGGAACCACCAAGGGCAATTCGCAATCATAAGGAGATCGCCAGACTGTGTGTTCGCGGCGACGCAAACGCCGCGCGAGGTCAGGCGACCCTGATCCGTTGATGCCATATTGATAGCATCGTTCCTTATGATCGTTCCAATCGGCATGGAGAATTAGCCCACAGACCCTTCAAGGCTGATCGCAACCAATTGCTGGGCTTCCATGGCGAACTCCATCGGCAGGGCCTGCAGGACGTCCTTGCAGAACCCGTTGACGACCAACGCCACGGCCTCTTCCTCGTCCATGCCACGCTGGCGGCAATAGAACAGCTGGTCGTCATCAACCTTGGATGTCGTCGCCTCATGTTCCACGCGGGAGGAGTTGTTCTTGACCTCGATATACGGAACCGTGTGCGCCCCGCATTTGTCTCCGATCAGCAAGCTGTCGCATTGCGTATAGTTCCGGCTGTCTTTCGCCTTGGGGTGCATCGAGACCAGACCGCGATAGGTGTTCTGCGCTTTACCTGCGCTGATCCCCTTGGACACGATCCGCGACTTGGTGTTCTTGCCCAGATGCACCATCTTCGTGCCGGTATCGGCCTGCTGATAGTTGTTGGCGATCGCGATCGAGTAGAACTCACCCTGACTGTCATTCCCACGCAGGATGCAGGACGGGTATTTCCACGTCACAGCCGAACCGGTTTCCACCTGTGTCCACATCACCTTGGACCGGTCACCCCGGCAATCGGCGCGTTTGGTCACAAAGTTATAAATACCGCCTTTACCATTCTCATCCCCGGGGAACCAGTTCTGAACGGTCGAGTATTTCACTTCGGCATCTTCTTCGACGATGATCTCAACCACAGCAGCGTGCAACTGGGCCGTGTCGCGTTGCGGCGCGGTGCAGCCTTCCAGATAGGACACGTAAGAGCCCTTGTCGGCAATGATCAACGTCCGCTCGAACTGGCCGGTATTCTCGGCGTTGATGCGGAAGTAAGTGCTCAGTTCCATCGGGCAGCGAACGCCCGGAGGGATGTAGACGAACGAGCCATCTGAGAACACGGCCGAATTCAGCGTGGCGTAGAAATTGTCAGACACTGGCACGACAGAGCCGAGATACTTCTTGACCAGTTCGGGATGCTCTTTGATCGCCTCGGAGATCGAGCAGAAGATCACGCCGGCTTTCTTCAGTTCTTCCTGAAAGGTCGTGCCAACCGAGACCGAGTCGAAGACCGCATCAACGGCCACCTTGCGGCCCTCGGCAGGTGCATTCTCCGCGCCCTCGACGCCAGCCAGAATCATCTGTTCTTTCAGCGGGATACCCAGCTTTTCGTATGTGGCCAGCAGCTTGGGATCGACCTCATCCAGCGATTTGGGTTTTTCCTCCATCGATTTCGGACGGGCATAGTAATACTGGTCCTGAAAATCGATGGGCGGGTAATGGACCATCGCCCATTTGGGCTCTTCCATCTGGGTCCAGCGTTCGAATGCAGCCAGACGCCATTCGGTCATCCATTCAGGCTCATCATTCTTGTCCGAGATCAGACGGACGATATCCGGGTTCACGCCCTTGGGCGCATATTCCATTTCGATATCGGTATCCCAGCCGTATTTATAAGTGCTGACTTCGCGCACCGCATCCACGGTTTCCTGATCAACACCTTCTTTTACCTGGGTCTGGTCCAAAGCGGCCATAAGACACCCTCCGTCAGATCACGCGGCCCGCGCGCGATGCTTTTTCTCTTTTTCCAACCACGTTTCCGCAAAACGCAGCACATCTTCTTCCGTCGTCTCCGGCCCCAGCGATACGCGGATTGCGCTGGCTGCCGTCTGTTCGTCATAGCCCATAGCGGTCAGAACCGCGCTGGCACGCACTTTGCCACTGGAACAGGCCGAACCTGCGCTGATCGCAAAACCCGACAAATCCATCTGCATGACCTGCGTCTCGCCTTTCCAGCCCGGTGTCGCGAAACACAAAGTGTTCGGGAGTCGCTTGCGATCTTTCCCGACAAAAATAGTAGATTTAGAGCCAGCCTCAAGAGCCATTTCTAGAATATTTCTAAGTTCTGAAGTTTTTTCCCAAATGCCGGTCGCCAAATCCGCTGCTGCCGCCTCAGCTGCGGTTCCGAACCCCGCGATTCCAATCACATTTTCCGTGCCCGACCGGCGGCCCATCTCTTGGCCGCCGCCTTTGATCTGCGCCGCAATATCCGTGCCTCGCTTCATCACCAAGGCCCCGACCCCCTTGGGCCCGCCCAGTTTATGAGCCGAGATCAACGCCATTTCGGCTCCCAGCCAATTGAACGCGACCGGCAATTTTCCGAACGCCTGTGTCGCGTCGCACACGGCCAAGCCCGCGGGCAGAGACTGCACAATACCGGTTTCGGAATTGGCCAATTGCAGCGTCGAACAATCCGCCTTGGCTACAGTGACCAATCCACTCGGTGACGTTTGTAAAACTTCGTCAGCCCAAGCTCTTACCGCGTCATGTTCAATTGCCGCACCTTGCAGATTGCGCCCCTTCATAGCCAGCGCCGCCGCCTCGGTCGCACCGGACGTAAAGACAATATCCGCGCCATCCGCACCAAAAGCCGTCGCAATCTGGCCGCGCGCCCTTTCAATCACCGCCTTGGCCGCACGACCTTCTGCATGCACCGAGGACGGGTTGCCGCACAGATCCATAGCGGCAGTCATCGCAGCCCGAGCCTCTGGGCGCAAAGGGGTTGTCGCGTTATGATCCAGATAAACACGTTTCATGGATACATCTTTTTCATCATGGATATGCGCAGCGGTGCCCTCATCGCTCAGTCATCCACGACGGCGAACAGATTGGGCACCGCTGGACACGGCGCCAAATCATTGCGGATGACATCGGATAACCGGGTCTGATGCAGGAAGACATAGACATGCGCGCTCAACCCCTCCCACAACCTGTTGGTCAGGGATTGTGCCTGACTGCCAGAGGATGCGCCCGACGCGCCGGCCCCCTTGTGCATCGCGTCCACGGTCTCATCTACGGCGGCCAGAACTTCGACCACCCGAATATCAGAGGCCGGACGCGCCAGCCGATAACCACCACCCGGTCCCCGGACAGAACTGACAAGTTCGGCCCGGCGCAGTTTAACGAAAAGCTGTTCAAGATACGGCAGCGAAATATCCTGGCGCTCGGAAATCTCGCCCAAAGTGACCAGCTTGTCCGAGGGCTGCAAAGCAATATCCGCCAATGCGACCATTGCATAACGTCCCTTCGTTGACAGCTTCATACCATACCCTCTCGGCAAGAACCGCGCGAAAACATTGACGCCGCCGCAGGCAATGCGTATCTCCGACGGGCAGTGCATCAACGCACATCAATGAAATTAGAACCGTTCTAAGGTGTCCGACGATTATCGTCAAGTATATCTGGCCACCTATGCGAAAAAGACAGGACCAAAGCACACATGCCCGAGGTGATTTTTCCCGGACCCGAAGGCCGCCTGGAAGGCCGTTACCACCCGCAAAAGGAAAAAGACGCACCGATCGCCATCGTGCTTCATCCACACCCGCAATTCGGTGGGACCATGAACAACAAAGTGGTCTACAACCTGCACTATGCGTTCTACAACATGGGTTTCACCGTGTTGCGGTTCAATTTCCGCGGTGTCGGCCGCAGTCAGGGCGAGTATGATCAGGGTATAGGCGAGCTGAGCGATGCCGCCTCGGCGCTGGATTACCTGCAGTCGATGAACAACAACTCGAAACACTGCTGGGTCGCAGGCTTTTCGTTCGGTGCCTGGATCGGGATGCAGCTTTTGATGCGCCGACCCGAGATCACCGGGTTCATCAGTGTATCACCGCCCGCGAACATGTACGACTTTTCGTTCCTCGCCCCCTGCCCGTCTTCCGGCCTGATCATCAATGGCTCGGCCGATCGCGTGGCACCCCCTGCTGACACCACATCACTGGTGGGCAAACTGCACGAGCAAAAGGGCATCACCATCACCCATCACGAGGTCGAGGGTGCAGATCACTTTTTCCAGGAACGCCACATGGACACGCTGATGGGCGATGTCACCGAGTACGTCAAACGCCGCCTGACCGAGACAACCCGCTGATGTCTGACACCATCACAACGCTTGCAGCACGACTGGCCGAAGACACGATGAAGGTCATGGACGAAACCGGTGACGACCGGTTCTTCGTTGAGGTTGGTGACGAGTTGGGAGCTGCCTCTCAGACTCTGGAAGAGGCGTTCCTGACAGAAATTCGTGTAAGACTGGCTGAACGTAAAGCGCGCCGGTTCGTTGTGAAACGGTTGTCGCAACACAGGGCGAAATTGAAAGCGATTGAAAAGCAGTAAGCGTGAAGAAGAAAAAAAGGAGCCCGAGAGCTCCTTTTTTGATCGTCCGATCCGCGCTTAAACCGAATTACCCGCTACCTGTTCAACATTTTGGGCTGCATCCATGTCGACGGACCCCCCGTCTGCAAGCCACCCAAGCGCCACGATCAAAAACGATATGATGATGACGGATTTCGCAAATGTCGTCATTTTGTTACTCGCAAAAAACACACTAAAAACAGGGACTTTATACACGTCTCAAATTGAAAGAAACAGTGGGGTTTACCTGACCTTTCGAGACTGTTGCAATCGGGCATGGACGTTTACCATCTTGTCTTTGGTAACGCCCGGATCGCGCTGATTTCGGCCCGATCCGCGCTCATTCAGCCGTTTTCCGGCACGCTCCGCGCCTGACATACGGTTAGGGCTGGCATATTTCGCCGCGCCGCGTTATGCGCCGGGCCAACTTCCCGTTCAAAGGCTGACCTCTCATGGACCTGCGCAACATCGCAATCATCGCTCACGTGGACCACGGCAAGACGACCCTGGTGGACGAGCTGCTAAAACAATCCGGCGCTTTCCGGGAAAATCAGGCCGTGGCGGAGCGCGCCATGGACAGCAACGATCTTGAGCGAGAGCGTGGCATCACCATCCTTGCCAAGGCCACATCCGTCGAATGGAAAGGCACACGCATCAACATTGTCGACACGCCCGGCCACGCCGATTTCGGCGGCGAGGTTGAACGGATTCTCAGCATGGTTGATGGCGTGGTTCTGCTTGTGGATGCCGCCGAAGGCCCGATGCCGCAAACCAAGTTCGTCACCTCCAAAGCGCTCGCGTTGGGTCTGCGCCCCATTGTTGTGCTAAACAAGGTCGACAAGCCTGATGCCGAACCCGACCGTGCGCTGGACGAGTGCTTTGACCTTTTTGCAAATCTGGGCGCCGATGACGATCAGCTGGATTTCCCGGCCATGTATGCGTCGGGTCGCTCGGGCTGGGCGGATATGGAGCTGGATGGACCTCGCCAAGATCTGACCGCCCTGTTCGATCTGATCGTCGACCACGTGCCAGCGCCTAAACAGGCTGCGCGCAAGGATGAGCCATTCCGAATGCTGGCCACCACGCTGGGCAGCGACCCTTTCATCGGCCGCATTCTGACCGGCCGTGTTGAAAGCGGGACTCTCAAGGCCGGAGACAGCGTCAAAGCGCTCAGCCGCGACGGGTCTGTAATCGAGAACTTTCGCGCCTCGAAAATCCTCGCCTTCCGTGGTTTGGCACAACAGCCCATTGACGTAGCTGAGGCCGGCGACATCGTCACCATTGCGGGGATGAGCAAAGCCACTGTTGCGGACTCGCTGGTTTCGCCACAAGTCAACGAAGCCCTGCCCGCCCAACCGATCGATCCGCCCACCATCACGGTGACGTTCGGCATCAACGATTCCCCTCTTGCCGGACGGGACGGCAAAAAGGTGCAATCCCGCGTCATTCGGGACCGCCTTATGAAAGAAGCCGAATCAAACGTTGCCATCCGCATCAGCGACACGCCGGGCGGTGAAGCCTTTGAGGTCGCGGGCCGCGGCGAATTGCAGATGGGGGTCCTGATCGAGAACATGCGCCGCGAAGGCTTCGAGCTCAGCATCTCGCGCCCGCAAGTTCTGTTCCGCGAAGAAGATGGTCAACGTTTGGAGCCGGTCGAAGAGGTGACCATCGACGTTGATGACGAATTCTCGGGCGCGGTGATCGAGAAAGTCACTGGCGCACGCAAAGGCGAACTGGTCGAGATGCGCCCTGCCGGTGTGGGCAAAACGCGGATCATCGCGCATGTACCATCGCGCGGGCTGATCGGCTACCACGGCGAGTTTTTGACCGATACGCGCGGAACTGGTGTCCTGAACCGGGTGTTCCACGGTTGGTCTGCGCATAAAGGGCCGATTCCCGGTCGCCGCGCAGGCGTTTTGATCTCAATGGAAAAGGGCCAGGCCGTCGCCTATGCGCTGTGGAACCTGGAAGAGCGCGGGCGCATGTTTGTCGCGCCACAGACCGAAGTATATCAGGGCATGGTCATCGGTGAGCATTCGCGGGACAACGATCTGGAAGTAAACCCGTTGAAAGGCAAGAAGCTGACCAACGTGCGCGCCAGCGGCTCGGACGATGCGGTCCGCCTGACACCGCATGTGCAATTCTCGCTGGAAGAGGCCATTGCTTACATTGACGACGATGAACTCGTCGAAGTCACACCCAACGCCATTCGACTGCGCAAACGCTTCCTGGATCCGCACGAACGCAAACGCATGGCAAAATCCGCCTGATCCTGTTGCGGTATTGGAAACAATGCCGCAATTGTGACATTTTTACGTCCCTCTGGAAAATGCGTAGAAAAGCTGCTCGATACCTTGATCGGGTGTTTTCTTTTGTTTTTGCACATCAATCTGCTTAAAGTTGTATTAATTTTTCTCCGAGTGTGAACTTGGCCACTTGAAATTCCGGCACAACAACGCTGTATGTATGTCAAAACTTTGGCGTCGGTTGTGTGTGAATCGCCTTGGTTAACGAGTTCAAAGGAGACGCAAGATGCGTATTAAGTCACGTTTATTGTCATTTGTTTTTGTATCGGCAACAGTACCGTTTGTTTCCGTCGCGCCTGCACAAGCAGCAGATATGTGCACAGTCAAAACGGCAAAGCAGTCCGTTTCGTCAAACACGTTATGCGCGTGCGACGTCGTCTCATCGAAAATGCTGCGCTATATTCAGCGCCGAGCAGATTTCGAACAAATCCTTTCGAGGACTTTGGTGGACTGCCCAGGCTTTGCTGCGGTGCTGACAGACTTCCCGACGGCATCTGTCGATACCAAATCGTTCAGAGGTGAGGATCAAAGCAGCAATTCTCGCGACGACGATGATGATCCTTCGGATGACACCGGATCGGATGACGGTGGTGATACGGACAACGGTGAAGAAACCGATGAAAGTACACCTAATGAAAATGACGATGGTGAAACCAACCACAACGACGAAGGTGAGTCCGAAACCGAGACTGAGACTGAAACCGAAACTGAAACCGAGACTGAAACCGAAACCGAAACCGAAACCGAGACTGAGACTGAGACTGAAACCGAGACCGAAACCGAGACTGAAACTGAGACTGAGACTGAGACTGAGACTGAGACTGAGACTGAAAGCCGCGGCAAGAAAGGCAACAACGGCAGCGGAAACGGTTCGGAAGGCAGCAGCCCAGCTCAGAGCGAAAATGCAAACAACGACGAAGATTAATCCGCTGACAAACTTCGAACCGGGTTGAACAGCTTCACCGTCGTTCAGCCCGGTCCACAGATGGCAGGTCTTGAATTAAATCGTCAGCTGATCTCAGCTTCTCGCGTAAACGCCGACCCAGTTCTTTGGCTGCTTCGGGTCCTGCATTCTCAGGAACATGTATTTGGTCGCAGTCCAAGGCTTGATCCGGTTGGTCAAATTGTCCAGAACCAGATCCCCCTGGCTCGATCGGTAGACCAGAACGGCATGGGCATTGCGGCGGGTGTCCAATACTGTGGCCAGCAAAAGCTTGCTGGGGTCGATGCCCGCATTGATAAGATTCCGCTTTTTCAACAACGCGAAATCTTCGCAATCTCCGCCGCGGCGCGTTGGCAATGCCCAGCGTTCACGCGTTTTATATTGTGATTGGTCCGTAATCTCACGCGTTGAAGCATTCACTTGCCGGTTGATCTGCTGTACCAGCTTCAATTCCTGATCCGCCGGTGCCGAGAACTTAGCGCTGCTTGCGCAGGCCCATTTATATTGATGACAAAGGGTCAAAGCACCGGATGGTGGTGGGGATTTCATTGAGGTTTTGATAAATGCAGCCTCATTCGCTTCCGCCTCGGCCCCATACAAAAAGGCACCAAAGCTCAACGCGAAAACCGCCAGCGCGGTGTGAACACCAAATACCGCGCGTCCAGATGTCTTGTTCGCGTATTTCCGAAACGAAATCATACCAGTTCCTCGATCTGTGCCTTGATCGATTGCGTTGGGCATAATGTGACCCTCTTCACTTAACTAAGCGCGAAGAGACGCCGCTGCGCAATCTTTAGATCAAGGTGAAGGGGAAAAACGGCGGAAATTCGTCAGGAGTCAGGGCGATTTACGCGCAAAAAGAAGGCGTAGTGCGCCACATTGTGAACAACCCTCGATAGATATCTGTGCAAAGTTTTCCTTGCAACACCCTGTAATAGAACAAAATTTACGGGTAAGGACCCCCCGGACCCGACGTCGCTTGAAACGATTGCCGCGAAACTCCAATCGACTGCTGAATATGAAATCTGTCGTCGGACGTGGCCTGATTCTTATTCAGTGATCTCGACGACCACCAATTCTCGCTCACTGGCACCACGTGCGTGTTCCAGGGCTTTTTGGTACTGCTCGGAATGATAGCACGCGACAGCGGCGTCCACTGACGGGAAACGCGCGACCACGTTTCGGGGGCGCTCTTTTCCTTCCAGTTGGACATACCGCGCAGCCCGCGCGATGAATTCACCGCCATGAGCGGCAATCGCCGGGCCTGCCAACTCGGCATATTTTCCATACGCATCCGTGTCTGTCACAGTCACATGTGCAATCCAGAGTGCCGGCATCTTATCCTCCTAAAACCTGTTCGGCGGCTTTGATCGCAGCATCTGCGTTCGAAGCATCCTTACCGCCACCCTGCGCCATATCGGGGCGGCCACCGCCACCTTTTCCGCCCAGTTCCGTTACCGCAGCGCGGACAAGATCGACTGCAGAGACGCGATCCGTCAAATCCGGCGTAACGCCAGCAGCAACGGCCGCCTTTCCACCGGAGTCGGCAATCAGCAAAACAGCACCAGAGACCAACCGCGCCTTATGCTCGTCAATCAGGCTGGGCAGGTCTTTTCCGGACACACCCGAAAGCGATTGCGCCAGAAACGATACTCCGTTGACCTCCCGCGCCTCAGCGCCTCCGCCCTGCCCGGCGCCACCGGCCATGGCCAGATCGCGACGCAATTGCGCAACCTCATTCTGCAGTGCCTTGCGTTCATCCAGCAGAGATCTGACCCGGTCGACCACGGTGTCCGGCTGCGCTTTCAGTTCCAGCGCGACTTGTGCCAGACGGTGATCCTGTCCCGACAGATAGCGGAACGCGGCATCCCCTGTCAGCGCCTCGATCCGGCGCACGCCTGCGCTGCTGGCGCTGTCGCCCAGCACTACAAAAGTCCCGATATCGCCGGTCTGGCGCACATGCGTGCCCCCACAGAGCTCGATGGACCATGTTTCGCCATCCTGGCCTTTGCCGGTGGGCGCCTTGCCCATGGACACCACGCGCACTTCGTCCCCGTATTTCTCGCCAAACAGGGCCTGAGCCCCTAACGCCCGCGCATCATCCGGGGTCATGATCCGTGTCTCGACTGCTGAGTTCTGACGGATGAATTCGTTCACCTCGCGCTCGACCTTTTGGACTTCGTCCAGCGTTAGAGCCTTGGAATGGCTGAAATCGAACCGCAAACGCTCGGCAGCATTCAGCGATCCGCGCTGTGCAACGTGATCACCCAAAGTTTCCCGCAACGCTTCATGCAACAGATGGGTCGCCGAGTGATTGGCCCGAATGGCGGTGCGGCGGGCATGGTCAACCTCAAGCTCAACGGGATCACCTTTAGAAATCGCCCCCTGATCCACAGTCACTTTATGACCATAGACCTTGCCTTCTGCAAATTTGCGCGTGTCTTCGATCCGGGCAATGGCATCACGATCCTCCAAACGGCGGATTTCGCCGGTGTCACCTATCTGCCCACCAGCCTCGCCATAAAACGGGGTCTGGTTCACAACGATCCAGCCGGTGCCACCCTGTTCGATCCGATCGACTAAAGCACCATCCACGATCAAGGCCGCAATCTGACCTTCGGCTTTTTCAGTGTCATATCCCAGAAAATCCGTCGCTCCGGCGCTGTCGAGCACATCGAACCAGACAGCCTGATCCGCTGCTTCGCCAGACCCGGCCCAGGCCGCGCGCGCTTTGGCCTTTTGCTCGGCCATCGCCGCGTCGAATCCTTCGGTATCAACTGTGCGGCCTTTCTCGCGCAGCGCGTCCTGTGTCAGGTCCAGCGGGAAACCATATGTGTCATACAGTTTGAACGCGGACTCGCCTGACAGCGCCGCGCCATCCGGCAATCCGGCGACCTCATCATCCAGCAGCTTCAGGCCGCGATCCAGCGTTTGCTGAAAACGGGTTTCCTCCTGCAACAGCGTCTCTTCGATCAACGCTTGCGCCTGGCCCAGTTCAGTATATTGCGCGCCCATGAGCTGTACCAGCGACGGTACCAGCTTGTGCATCACCGGATCCTTGGCCCCCAGCAAATGAGCATGGCGCATTGCACGACGCATAATGCGGCGCAAAACATAGCCGCGGCCATCGTTAGAGGGCATCACGCCGTCAGCAATCAGAAACGAGGTCGAGCGCAGATGATCGGCGATCACTCGGTGGTGGACATTCTGGTCCCCGTAAGGGTCAACCCCTGTCACATCGGCAGATGCCTCGATCAGGGTTTTGAAAAGGTCGGTGTCATAGTTGTCATGACTGCCCTGCAGCAGAGCACCAATCCGCTCCAAACCCATGCCCGTATCGATCGATTGCATGTCAAGTTCGACCATCGAGCCGTCCTCGAACTGTTCGTTCTGCATGAAAACGATGTTCCAGATTTCGATAAACCGGTCACCATCTTCTTCGGCCGAGCCCGGAGGGCCGCCCCAGATATGGTCGCCGTGATCATAGAAAATTTCGGTACATGGACCACAGGGGCCGGTGGGGCCCATCTGCCAGAAATTGTCGCTGGTGGCGATGCGAATGATCCGGTCTTCGGGCACGCCGACCTTTTTCCAGATCTCGAAAGCCTCGTCATCCGTGTGGTAAACGGTGGCTAGCAAACGGTTCTTGTCAATACCGAATTCCTTGGTGATCAATTCCCAAGCAAACGGTATAGCCTCATGCTTGAAGTAGTCCCCGAAAGAGAAGTTCCCCAGCATTTCGAAGAACGTATGGTGGCGCGCGGTGTATCCCACATTGTCGAGATCGTTGTGCTTGCCGCCTGCGCGCACACATTTCTGGGCCGTTGTGGCGCGGCTATAATTGCGAGTTTCAACACCGGTAAACAGGTTTTTAAACTGCACCATGCCAGAGTTTACGAACATCAACGTCGGGTCGTTGCGTGGCACCAGCGGGCTGGACGCAACCACCTCGTGCCCCTGCTTGGCGAAGTAATTCAGAAAGGTCGATCGGATATCATTCAGCGTGGGCATTTGAGGTCTCTCAGCGCGCAATCATTTTGGTCGCCAAAGGTTTAGCCCCGCACCTGCAGACTGTCCACAGGCGACGCGTCTGAAACGAAACAAGGCGACCCCGATGGACCGCCCTGTTCCCGGTATTCCCAGCATCATCGCAGTGCCGAAGGATTTCTGTTATTCCCTCTCACGCGTGCTTTATGCTTCAAGGATATCATCCTCTTCCGCTTCAGGGGGCATCTCAAAGTCCAGCCCGTGTGCGGCCCGGATCTTGTCTTCGATTTCCAGCGCGGCGCGGGTGTTGTCGCGCAGGTATTGCTTTGCGTTCTCGCGCCCCTGCCCGATCCGCTCGTCCCCATAGCTGAACCACGAGCCCGACTTCTCGACCACGCCAGCCTTGACGCCAAGATCCAGCAGCTCGCCCATTTTGCTGATGCCTTCGCCATACATGATGTCGAATTCCACCTGCTTGAACGGCGGTGCCACCTTGTTCTTGACAACTTTGACGCGGGTCTGGTTGCCGACGACCTCGTCACGGTCCTTGATCGCGCCGATGCGGCGGATGTCCAGGCGGACCGAACTGTAGAACTTCAGCGCGTTACCACCGGTCGTGGTTTCCGGGCTGCCGAACATCACACCAATCTTCATCCGGATCTGGTTGATGAAGATCACCATGCAGTTCGAACGGCTGATCGAACCGGTCAGCTTGCGCATCGCCTGGCTCATCAAGCGGGCCTGAACGCCAACATTGCTGTCGCCCATATCGCCCTCAAGCTCAGATTTCGGCGTCAGCGCCGCAACCGAGTCGACCACGACCATATTCACAGCACCCGAGCGCACCAGCGTGTCGGTGATTTCCAACGCCTGTTCACCGGTATCGGGCTGCGAAATCAGCAATTCATCCAGATCAACGCCCAGCTTGCGCGCATATTGCGGGTCCAGCGCATGTTCTGCGTCCACAAACGCACATACGCCACCGCGTTTCTGCTGTTCTGCAATGCAATGCAGCGTCAAAGTCGTCTTACCCGAGCTTTCAGGCCCATAAATCTCGACAATCCGCCCCATGGGCAGGCCGCCGATTCCCAGCGCGATATCCAGCCCCAGCGAGCCGGTCGAACTTGCCTCGATATCCTGCTTGGAATCCTCGCCCAGCTTCATGATCGAGCCCTTGCCGAACTGTCGTTCGATCTGTGCCAGCGCGCTATCGAGCGCCTTTTGCTTGTCTGCGTTTTTCTTGTCGCTCATCGTCAGAAGATCCGCCATTGTCCTGTCGCTATCCCTTTTGTCACACCCTTTGACGGGCGGCAATCGCTGCTTTGTTCGCCTCTTGTTCTTTATGGGACCAAAAAGAGAACATTTCAATAAAAACTTATGCAACCCACTCTTTGGCAATTGTGTTAAAGAGTCGTTTACGACACTCTGAAAATTCAAAGCCCTTGAAGGTAAACGAGAAAATGCTTGTTTTTTATGAAGAGCGTCTGGCATTGCTGTCAGTTCCCAAGACAGGCAGCACCGCCTATCAGACCGCCTTGCGGGACCGCGCTGACATCGTTGTGGCCGGACCGACCGACTTGAAACATGCAACCGTGCGCCGCTACGACCGGTTTTTCCAGAATATCTTTCGCAAGATGTTCGATACAGAGATGGAGATCATGGCTGTCGTGCGCGAACCTGTCGATTGGCTTGGCAGTTGGTACCGGTATCGCAGCCGTCCAGACCTTGAGGGTCATCCGAACTCCACGCAGAGCGTCTCCTTTGACGCGTACGTCAAGGCGTATCTACAACCTCACCGACCGGCCTTTGCCGACGTCGGCAGCCAGATCGAATTTTTACGCCCCCGTAGCAACGGGCGTGGCGCTACGCACGTATTCAAATACGAGAATCAAGCGGGG
Source organism: Ruegeria sp. K11 (assembly GCF_056531905.1). Taxonomy (NCBI): domain Bacteria; kingdom Pseudomonadati; phylum Pseudomonadota; class Alphaproteobacteria; order Rhodobacterales; family Roseobacteraceae; genus Ruegeria; species Ruegeria sp. K11. The sequence goes on along the minus strand of NZ_JBQFMP010000006.1, from coordinate 23,050 downwards.
ATTCGTGCGTTTCTTGAAGAGCGTCTGAATTGTGCCATCTGCCTGCCGCAGGAGAATGTCTCGCCCCAAGGGGAACTGACCCTGGCCGATGAGACCAGGGATCAGTACCGAGCTCAATTCAAGGACGAATTCAAGCTACACGCGTCGGCCAGATAGCCGAGTCAGGTGAATTGCTGGAATACAGCTTCGGTCAACTGGGTCAGCGAAAACGGTTTGGGCAAAAAGGTAGATTGCGCGATCTGGGGCGCCGTTTCATCAAATGCACCTTCGGTATAGCCCGACATGAAAACAACGCGCACATCGGGTCGGGTTTCCATGGCTTTGCGCACCCAGGTCGGACCATCCATGCCGGGCATCACCACATCCGTGACGAACACGTCCACATGCAGCGCTGCGTCTTGCAGCAGGTTTAACGCGCTTTCCGCCGAATCAGCTTCAAGGACCGTGTAGCCCTTCAGCCGCAGCGCTCTGGTGGCAAAGGCGCGCACGGGGGCTTCGTCTTCGACCAGAAGAACAACCCCCTCGCCCTGGCTGGACATATGATGGTCTGGCGTCGCAGGTTCTTCGGGAACCGGTCTCTCCTGATGGTGGCACACGGGCAAATAGACGGTGAACTCTGACCCCCGCCCCACAGTGCTGTCCACGAAAATGAACCCGCCGGTTTGTTTGACAATGCCGTAGACGGTCGAAAGCCCCAATCCGGTTCCCTCGCCGGTGCGTTTGGTTGTGTAAAACGGCTCGAAAATCTTTTGCAGCTTATCCGCCGGAATGCCGGTGCCGCTGTCGATCACTTTTACGGTGACATACTGGCCTTTTTGCACCGTGGCGCGGTCGCGGGTGATTGGTTTGTCAAGGGTCAGAACCTCGGTCTCGATCCGGATTTCACCGCCGTCGGGCATCGCATCCCGCGCGTTTACCACAAGGTTCATCAGAACCTGTTCCAGTTGGCGTTTGTCTGCGCGAACCGGTTTGACCACCGGATCATGGCTTAGGGTCAGCTGAACCTTTTCTCCAACCAGACGGTTCAACAGGTGGATCAAGTCCGAGATCGTATCCCGCAGATCCAGCACTTCGGGCCGCAGCGTCTGTTTACGCGAAAACGCCAGAAGCTGACTGACCAGAGCCGCCGCGCGGTTGGCGTTCTGATTGATTTGCACCAGATCACCATAGTTGGGATCACTCTGGTCGTGGCGCAACAGCAAAAGGTCGCAATGACCTGAAATCGCAGTCAAAAGGTTATTGAAATCATGAGCGACCCCCCCGGCCAACTGCCCGACCGCCTGCATCTTTTGCCCCTGAACGAACTGCGCCTCCAGCGTTTTTAGTTCGGTCGCGTCGTTGAGTACCGCGATCAGTTGGGTTTGCCCCTCCCGCTCGATCCGCGACAGCGTCACCTGGACAAAAATCTCTTTGTCATCGCGCCGCAGTCGCAGAAACTCGGACCGCGGAGCCTCATCCGGTTGGGATGAGGCGTTCAGCCATTCTCCGACAGGCTGGGCAAAGCTTTGCATGATTTCCGCGATGTTCTCAGAGCCCACACGGACCTCGCCGATCAAACGTCGGGCCAGGTGGTTGGCATCGAGGATTATGCCGTCCAAAGACAGGCGCAAAAGGGGAACGGGTAAGCTAGCAAAAGAAGTCTTGGATGTTGAGGCGGGCTGATCAGGAAGTTCGACCAGCATCATATCGCGTTCGACGCCGTTGTGACGCAACGGCGTCACGACAACCCAGCACGAGCCCCCTTGTCTGACGCATCTATGTGGTCCCGCTTTGCCAAGAGGTTTTCCGACCAGAACCTGATCCAAAGAGGCAGGCAAATCGCCGAAAAACTCATGCGCTGCTTTATTGCCGTCCAGTATCGCGTTGTTTCGTCCAATTCTGATGACCGGCGCTTCGACGGTCGCCCATGGTCGGTTTTGGTCCAGTTCAAAGCGCCAACTCACCAGATTGTCTTGAAGCCATGAGACATCGACCACTATCTCGGCGCTGCGCGTTGCGATGACCTCGCGCACATGTCCCAGCGTCTTGGCTTGCGATTGCAGGCGCAACAATACAGCCGCGGGATTGGCGAAGACCGTCCTCAGACACTGTTCCAGCTGAGCATCGGGCGTCGGATGAAATCGCGCGACTGCAACCTGGCTTGACGTGATGATCCGCCCGTTTCCATCGGCAATGAAACAGGCGGCGCGGTCATGTTGCACCATGCCATTTAGCAGCAAGGTGACATGATCGGCCGTTTTGCGTTGAAATCGTCCTCGAATGAAAACAAAAACCGAGGTGATCAGCAATGTCACCCCTGCCACGATCAGAGCATTTGTCCATGCGTCCGGAACAAATGCCACCCCCGGCAAAAGGCAAAGCAAAGCAGCAATGGCCGCCAACGAGACATAGCGGGTGCGACCGTAATGCGCAGGGCGCGATAGATCAGGGAAATTTACTGTTAAATTCGACATTAACGGCTCAGGATAGATAAATTTTGACCTATATCGGCCCGAACTCGTTAACAGCCGCTTAACATCAGGACGGCAAAACTTCTTGAGGTTGTTCTCAGATCAGTGTTTTCGCGTCAAGTGCGCGGTGAAAAACCCATCCGTTGCGTGGGATACAAGCCACCTGTGCCGGAAGGGGCTTGTCCAACCTCTGTGACCTTGAAGAAACGTATCGATGACGCCTTCGTTTTCGACGTTCAGCATGGAACAGGTGGCATAAACCAGCGTTGCGGTTTCGGTCAGCAAGGGCGAAACGCAGTCCAAAATTTCGGATTGCAGGATCGGCAATGCCCGCAACCGATCCGGCGTCAGCGCCCATTTGCCCGCTGGCGCGCGCCGCCAGGAACCGCTGCCGGAACAGGGGACATCCGTCAGGATCACGTCGTACGGAGCCTGCCTTTTCACATCGTCACTATCCAGAATAGTGATCGTGGCCCCAGCGCGGTTAGCCCGAATGGGCAGGTCCTTCATCCGCGCAGGGCTTGCATCATGGGCAAAGACCTCGACACCTTCGGTGCGTGCGGCCAGCGCAAGCGCCTTGCCACCGCCACCGGCGCAATAGTCCAGAACACGCATGCCGGGCGAAAGGGGGATTGCCTCGACCACTGCCTGACTTGCGGCATCCTGCAACTCGATCAGACCATCGGTGAAGGCCCGGCTTTGAGTGATCTTTCGCGCGCCCTCATCTACCTGCAAAGCCGTACTGCATACAGGGTGAGGAGAAGCGACAATTCCGTCCTTGGCCAAGGCCGAAACAGCATCCGCAAATGACGCCCGGGACAGGTTGACCCGTAGGTGAACCGGTGCCCTGTGTTGCAGGGCTATGGCGACGGGCGCTGCCTCAGCTCCCAACGAATCGACGAATCCGGGCCACAGCCATTCCGGAATATCCAGACGCTCGGCATCCGATGAAAAGGCTCGTGCGCCCTCTGTGGCGGTGACGGGTTCTGGGGCGTGTCGATCGCCGGAAAACAACGCAATCAGATCCGTTCCGGACGCACGGCACGCTCCGATCATCAGGCCCCGGCCAGTCTCGCCCCCGCCCAAAGCGGCAAAGGACCGTCTGCATCGCACCGCATCGAACACATGATCCCGGATTGCGGCACGGTCCTTGGACCCAGCGAACCGGCTGCGCCGGGCCCATCCGGTCAAAGCCTTTTCAACCGGCACGCCAGCCAGAATCTCGTCTAGCACCTCGATCGAGGCCTGAATCCGGGCGGCCGGTGTCATTGCCGTCTTCCTGTCTTTCCCATGCCGAACCGGGCAGCAAAAGCTTCACAACCTGGTCGGTTTCGCCCTACATCACGCGATAGTTCGGGCTTTCGCGAGTGATCTGAACATCATGCACGTGGCTTTCTTTCAGGCCCGCACCGGTGATTTTGACGAAGTTGCAATTGCGACGCATCTCATTGACCGTGGCACATCCGGTATAGCCCATCGCGGCGCGCAAGCCGCCGACCAATTGGTGAATCACCGCGCTGGCTGAACCTTTGTAAGGCACCTGCCCCTCGATCCCCTCGGGCACCAGCTTGTCGTTGGCGGCATCCTTCTGGAAATACCGATCAGCCGAGCCGCGCGCCATCGCGCCCAGACTGCCCATACCACGATAGGATTTGAACGAACGGCCCTGATACAGGATCACCTCACCCGGACTTTCATCGGTTCCGGCGATCATCGAGCCCACCATAGCGCAGGACGCACCGGCAGCGATGGCCTTGGCGAAATCGCCCGAGAACTTGATGCCGCCATCGGCGATCACCGGCACATCGCCCGCGGCAGAAGCACAATCCATGATCGCCGTCAGCTGAGGCACACCGACCCCAGCGACCATCCGCGTGGTGCAGATCGAGCCTGGTCCGATCCCCACCTTGATCGCATCTGCACCCGCATCGATCAGCGCCTTTGTTGCCTCAGAAGTGGCGACATTCCCGGCAATAATCTGGACCTCGTTCGACAGCGTCTTGACCCGTTTCACTGCGTCCAGAACACCCTGAGAATGGCCGTGCGCCGTATCGACAACGATAATATCCACGCCCGAATCCACCAGTTGCTCGGACCGTTCGAACCCGGCATCGCCGACCGAGGTCGCCGCGGCCACCCGCAGCCGACCCAGACGGTCCTTGCAGGCCGTTGGATTCAGAACCGCCTGTTCGGTGTCCTTCAATGTCAGCAGACCGGTCAGCTTGCCTTCACCATCAACGACCAGCAGCTTTTCAATGCGACGTGCCCGCATCAGGCTTTTGGCCTCTTCCCGGTCGGCAGGTTCCTTTAGCATCGCAAGGTTTTCGGACGTCATCATCGCGTGAATCGGCGTGTTGTCAGAAGTAGCGAAGCGCATGTCCCGGTTGGTGACAATTCCGACAACGCGGCCATCTGGATCGACAACCGGGAAACCGGTGAAATTATAACGTTCGACCAGCGCCTTGGCATCTGCAAGTGTCTGGTCGGAGCGCAGGGTCACAGGGTTGTAGACGATACCCGATTCAAAGCGTTTGACCCGCCGCACCTCGCGGGCTTGTTCCTCGACCGAGAGGTTCTTGTGCACCACTCCAATGCCACCCGCCTGTGCCATGGCAATGGCCATACGCGCCTCGGTCACGGTATCCATGGCCGAGCTGAGCAGAGGGATGTTCATGGTGATCTCACGCGTCACGCGTGTGGTTGTATCCGCCGTCGCCGGCAGCACAGAGGATGCGCCCGGAACCAGGAGTACGTCGTCAAAGGTAAGTGCCTCACGAATCTGCATCTGATAACCCCATGCAAAAGCCCGTTTGACGGCGACCCTATGGCACGGATTTGGCGAAAGGGAAAGCCCCCTGACCCAACTTGTTGTACCAGCCCAGCTTCAAAACGACGCAAGTTGTGCAAAACCTGCCGCTGAATGCCCTTTCGCTTTGCGCGCAAACGCATATCTTGCGCGGCATACGCGCGAATACAAAGGCAGGCCTTTCATGACCACCGACCCTCTTGTCGTCTTCACCCCCTCCGGCAAACGTGGCCATTTCCCCGTCGGCACCCCGATTCTGACCGCTGCCCGTCAGTTGGGCGTCGATCTGGATTCGGTCTGTGGCGGGCGCGGGATTTGCTCGAAATGCCAGATTACGCCCAGCTATGGCGAGTTTCCCAAGCACGGCGTGACCGTTTCCGAGGACGCGCTGAGCGAATGGAACGCGGTCGAGCAGCGCTATGACGATAAACGCGGGCTAAAACCGGGGCGGCGTCTGGGGTGTCAGGCCTCGGTTCAGGGCAATGTGGTGATCGACGTGCCACCCGAAAGCCAGGTGCACCGGCAGGTCGTCCGCAAGGCTGCCGCGGCGCGCGCGATCACTATGGATCCGGCCACGCGCCTGTATTTCGTGGTGGTGGAAGAACCCGACATGCATTCCCCCACCGGCGATCTGGAACGGCTGGAACGTGCCCTGCGTGAGCAATGGAAGATCGAGGCCGTCACCGCCGACCTGTCGCTGATGTCAAAACTGCAACCCGTTCTGCGCAAAGGGAAATGGGAGGTCACTGTGGCCGTCCACAAAGGCCACAATGACAGCGTTGCCCGCATTGTTGAAATCTGGCCCGGCTTACACGAACAGGGGCTTTACGGTCTGGCCATCGACCTCGGCTCGACCACAATCGCCGCGCACCTGACCGATCTGGAAACCGGCGAGGTCAAGGCGTCCTCGGGGCTGATGAACCCGCAGATCCGCTTCGGCGAAGACCTGATGAGCCGCGTGTCCTACTCCATGATGAACCCCGGCGGTGATGCCGAGATGACCAAAGCGGTGCGCGAGGCGATCAACGACCTGACCACCTCGATCGCCAATGAGGCCGGGATCGACGCCGCGCTGATTGTCGAGACGGTGTTCGTCTGCAACCCGGTCATGCACCACCTGCTGCTGGGTCTCGACCCGGTCGAACTGGGTCAGGCGCCCTTCGCACTCGCCACATCTGAGAGCATGTCCCTGCCCGCGCGTGAGATGGACCTGACCACCATGAACCCCCGCGCGCAGGTTTACATCCTGCCCTGCATCGCGGGCCATGTGGGCGCGGATTGCGCCGCCGTCGCGCTGTCCGAAGAACCCGGCAAGTCCGAAGACCTCGTGCTGATCGTCGATGTGGGCACAAACGCCGAAATCCTGCTGGGCAATACCCAGCGGGTTCTGGCCTGCTCTTCGCCCACCGGTCCCGCATTCGAGGGCGCGCAGATCAGTTCGGGCCAGCGCGCCGCCCCGGGCGCGATTGAACGGATCGAGATTGATCCGGTGACCAAAGAACCCCGCTTCCGCGTCATCGGGTCCGAGAAATGGTCCGATGAGGAAGGTTTTGATCAGGACATCGCCACCACCGGAATCACCGGTATCTGCGGGTCCGGGATCATCGAAGCCGTGGCCGAGATGCGCATCGCCGGGTTGCTGGATGAAAGCGGCCTGATCGGATCGGCCGAGCAGACCGGCACCCCGCGCTGCGTGCCCGAGGGTCGTACGCATGCCTATCTGATCCACGACGCCAGCGCCGAAGGCGGTCCGCGCATCACAGTCACCCAAGGCGATATCCGCGCCATCCAACTGGCAAAATCCGCGCTTTATGCCGGTGCCCGCCTGCTGATGGACGAGATGGAGGTCGAGCGGGTGGACCGCGTGGTTCTGGCCGGAGCGTTCGGCGCGCATATCTCGACGAAACACGCGATGGTTCTGGGCATGATCCCCGACGCTCCGCTGGACAAGGTGTCCAGCGCAGGCAACGCTGCAGGCACCGGCGCGCGGATCGCCCTGTGCAACATCGGATCGCGCGCCGAAATCGAGCGTGTCGTGCGCGAGATCACCAAGGTCGAAACCGCCATCGAGCCCAAGTTTCAGGACCATTTCGTCGCCGCCAACGCGATCCCGCACAAGACCGATCCGTTCCCCGATCTGGCAAAGGTGGTCACCCTGCCCTCACCGTCGTTCAACACGGGCGGAGGGGATGAGGAAAAATCTGGTCGCCGCCGCCGCCGGAGGTCATAGTCGCCCCATAGGAGGCGACATGGCCAACGCAGAACAGGCAGAACTCTGGAGCACGTCACCTTCGGCAGCGAAATGGCTGACCTATGAGGATGAAATGGATGCCTTGCTGGCCCCGGTCCTGACCCTTGTTCTGGATCGGGCTGGTCTGAGCCCCGGCCAGCGTGTTCTGGATATCGGCTGCGGCACAGGGGCAAGCTGCGTCGCTGCAGCGCAACGGGTCGGGCCTGATGGGCATGTTCTGGCAGCTGATTTTTCACAGCAATTTCTGGACCGGGCGAAACAGCGCGCCATCAATGCAGGGTTGTCGAATGTCGCGTTTCAATTTGCCGATGCGCAGACATTTCCCTTTGGCGAAGGGTCCCAAGACGCCCTTATCTCACGCTTCGGTGTTATGTTCTTCGACGACCCCGTTGCGGCCTTTGCCAACATGGCCCTCACCTTGAAACCCGGCGGTCAGATGACCACTGCCGCATGGGGCCCGCTGGATGACAACCCGTGGTTCAAACTGCCCCATATCGAGGCGACGAAACGGTTGGGTTCCTTGCCCAAATTTGATCGCAACGCACCAGGACCGCTTGCCTTTCACGACCGGGACCGGGTCAGCGGAATTCTCTCACAGGCAGGTCTGACCGACATTCAGGCAGACGCTGTGCCGCTGTTCCTGAAAGTGGCAGGTACATTGCAGGACTGTGCGGCCTTGTGCACCCGCATCGGCCCCGCCGCGCGTCTGATCACGCATTTCAAGGCGACGCCCGAAGATATTGCGATCATCCGAGAGGCCGTCGCAAAGGTCTTCCAACCTTTTGAGCGTGCCGACGGCGTGCATATTCCGGCGGTCATCAACCTGTTTCAGGCACGGCGTTCAAAATGATTGGAGCGGGTAGCGGGAATCGAACCCGCGCGTTCAGCTTGGGAAGCTGACAGGCTACCATTACATCATACCCGCCGCGCGCGCTTGGATAGCATTGCGCGCCAACAGTCCGCAAGCGCCTTTCGGCGCTGGAGATCTGGATTATTCCGTACGGGCGCGAAGGGTGTCGATCAGAGATTGTTCAACATCCAGTGCCTCGCAAGCCGCGTCCAGCGTTCGCTTGTCCAGATGCTGCGGGTTTAGGTCGATATCTTTCGAGAACGCATCGACAATCGCACGCATCGCGGTGATCCGGGCGTATTTTTTGTTGTTGGCCGGGATCACGTGCCAAGGCGCGGTCTCGGTAGAGGTGCGGGCCAGCATCTCTTCCACCGCCACCTGCGCCTCGTCCCAGCGTTCCCGGTTGCGGAAATCCTCGTAGGTCAACTTCCATCTCTTAATCGGATTGCGCAGACGTTCCGTAAACCGCGCCATCTGTTCATCCGGCGAAATATGGAAGAACAATTTGACGATCCGTGTGCCGTCATCGACCAGCATCCGCTCGAAATCGTTGATCTCTCGATAGGCCGCGCGCCAGCGATGTTCGGGTGTGAACTTCTCCAGCCGTTCGACCATGACCCGACCATACCAACTGCGGTCAAAGGCCGAGATCGCGCCATCTGGGGGCAGTCTCTCCCAAAACCGCAACAGGTAATGGCGGTTCAGATAGTAATTGCGCGGCGCACCGATCGGCCAGACCTTGAAACTGCGGGGGTCCAACGCCTGACTGATCCGCCGGATCGTGCCGCCCTTGCCCGCAGCGTCCCAGCCTTCGAAAACCAGTACTCCCTTAGACCCATGAAACAGGAAGGCCTGCTGAATCAGGGCGAGTTGCGCCTGCAGGTCAACAAGATTCTCGAAATATTCCTTTTTCCCCAGCCGCTTACTTAGGTCGGCATCTGTCAGTTTTGGTGGGTGATGCTTGATCATGCAAATCCCGTTTCTCTGCAGTAAAGGACCTTCAGTGTCGCAAACCCTCTCCCGCAGGACATTGATCCGCATCAAACGCAAAAAGCCGGGCGCTGGCCCGGCTTTTCGATGCCCTAGGAAAGATGGATCAAGCGCGGCGGCGACGGCCACCACCCCGGCGACCACGGGCCCCGTCGCTTTCCGCACCCGCTTCGGAGGGCGGTTTGTTGAAGCGGATCCATTCACCGCCATGCGGGTCGTTATTGGTCAGCAGATTGGCGGCGCGGATGGCCTCCATTTCCTTGCCTGCACGCGGCAGGGTCGAGCCCAGACCGAAAATCTGGCAGAAGGTTTCGTCATCCATATCCGCAGGCAGGATGATGCCTTTTGCTTCGATCTCGGCCTTCTTCTCGGCCAGCTTCTTGGGACCAACCGGCAGCGCGACCGGGTTCATGATCGCCGACGTCATACCAGCCCCCATCGCCATCGGCAGGAAGGCGTTGTTGATGCCATGGCGGTTCGGCAACCCGAACGACACGTTGGACGCGCCGCATGTGGTGTTCACACCCAGTTCCTCGCGCAGGCGACGGACCAGAGCAAACACCTGCTGGCCCGCTGTTGCCATCGCGCCGATGGGCATGACCAACGGATCAACAACGATGTCATGCGCTGGAATGCCATAGTCGGCCGCACGCTCAACAATGGTCCTTGCAACGGCAAAGCGCACATCGGGGTCTTCGGAAATCCCGGTGTCGTCATTCGAGATCGCAACAACCGGAACATTGTACTTCTTGACCAGCGGCAGAACCAGTTCCAGACGCTCTTCTTCGCCAGTGACCGAGTTCAACAGCGGACGACCTTCCGCCGCTTCAAGACCAGCTTCAAGCGCACCGGGCACCGAACTGTCGATGCACAGCGGCACATCGACCAGACCCTGCACCAGCTCGACGATCTTGGTCATCAGCGGCGGTTCGGTCTCGTTCGGGTTGGGGTTCGAGTTATAGACAACGCCCGCGTTGATATCCAGAACAGTTGCGCCTGCAGCAACCTGCGCGATGGCGTCTTTCTCGACAGTCGAGAAATCGCCTGCTTCCAGCTCAGCCGCCAGTTTCTTGCGGCCTGTAGGGTTGATCCGTTCACCGATCACGCAGAACGGTTCGTCAAAGCCCAGAACGGCAGTTTTTGTTTTTGATTCGACGACTGTACGGGTCATGTCCGTTCCTTAGGAGTTTGCAGGCTTTGCCGAAGCGCCGCCGTTGTTGATGGCCCAGGTGGCGTTGGATTTGATACCGCCAAGTGGGAAGAAATGCACGTTGGTGATGTTGAAGTCCGGGTTGGCCGCCTTGTGGTTGGCCAGTTCGGTCAGAACATCGGTCGGCTCATAAGGCAGCAACAGCTTGGACACGTCCATCGCACGTTTCTGCAGTACCTTCAGCGACGGGCCAACACCACAGGCGATGGCGAACTTGATCAGCGTCTGCAGCTTGGCCGGACCCGCGATACCGATGTGGATTGGCAGATCGATGCCCGCTTCTTTCAGGCTGTCGGCCCAGGCGATGATCGGCTTGGCGTCGAAGGCAAACTGCGTCGCCAGCGCCATTTCAGCGTCGGTGGTTTCGCTGAATTTCTGCTTCCAGCGCAGGGCGTCTTCGACATTCCTGGTCGAACCGTCAGGATCGATGTCCTTGTTGCCTTCGGGGTGACCAGCGACATGCAGACGCTTGAAGCCCGCCTTGTCGAACAGACCGGTTTCCATCAGCTGCATCGAGCTGTCAAATGCGCCATGGGGCGTTGCGACACCACCGGCCAGCAGCAGCGCCTGCTCGACGCCGGCTTCGCCCTGATACATGGAAATCCAGTTCTCAAGCGTAGCTGCATCCTTGATGATCCGCGCCGGGAAATGCGGCATGACCGGATAGCCCTCGGCCGCGATCCGCTTGGCGGTCTTGACCATATCCTCGATGGGCGTGCCCTCGATATGGGCGATGTAAACGCGGGTGCCTTCAGGCAGTAGCGCGCGGAAGTCTTCGACTTTCTCGGCAGTGCGCGGCATCACCTCGATCGAATAGCCCTGCAAGAAGGCTTCGACAGTCGGGTTTACCGGGCCATTTTCAACTGCATCACGTTTCTTGAAGTTCAGCAAAGCCATCGCGGCCTCCCATAAAGATTTCGGGCTCATGCCCAACCGTCATTTGCGATCAGCGCCTTCACGCGGTCCTGATCGTATTCCGTTTCCAACCGCACCGCCTGCGCCTCGGCGATCTCGGCCGGGTCGCCTTCAACTTCGAACGGGGCGGCTTTGCGCCATTCGGCCAGGTAGGCATCACTGTCCTTGGCGTTCACCTTCATGGCAGCCCGGTCGATCGCTTGCTCGAACCGTTCCTCCAACTGCCGCTTGGCACCGCGGCGGCCTTTGCCGACGATGACTTGGGCTGGAATGTCGCGCCAGTATACGATGGTGACGTTAGGCATCGCCTATGATTCCTCCTAACCAGATGGGCCGGTTCTAAACATCTATATGGGCAGGGGTCGGTCGGTTTTCGACACAAGGCGTATTTCAAACGACCTTTTTGCCTACGATGGAATACCAGCCTTGTAACGAACTATGGGCCAAAGCCGCATATCAAAATTCTCATCACTTTAATGAGCGTCTTGCGCGATTCAGGTGCGCGACCTATGGTCGGGGTAACTCGAAAATCGGAGGGCGTGGAAGATGGCGCCCAAGCGTCCCAAAGGTGCGGGCGCGTTCCCGAAGGCGGTCGAAAGCCCCGCGCCGGAAAGACCCGATCCAGATGCGTTATATGCGGCGCTGGATCTGGGAACAAATAGCTGCCGCATGTTGATCGCCCAGCCCAACGGCAGCGGGTTCCATGTGGTCGACAGTTTCTCGAAATCCGTGCAACTGGGCGCGGGGCTCGAGCGGACCGGACGCTTGTCCCGGTCTTCCATGGCGCGTACCGTTCAGGCGCTGCGGATCTGTCAGCAAAAGCTGAAGCGTAACCGGGTCAGGCGGATGCGCCTGATCGCGACCGAGGCATGCCGTCGCGCCAGGAACTCGCGCGATTTCATCCGGCAGGTGAAACGCGAGACCGGCCTGACGCTCGAGATCATCCAGCCCGAGGAAGAGGCGCGCCTGGCCGTTATCTCTTGCGCGCCGCTGGTGTCCACCAAGACCGAGCAATTGCTGGTCGTCGATATCGGGGGCGGCTCGACCGAACTGGTCTGGATCGACATCTCATCCGTGCCGCGCCGGGATCGCCCGGCGGCGATCATGCGGCTGCATAACGGGTTTCACACCGCTGACAGCCCCTTCCCCGCCGCTAAAGTGGTGGATTGGATCAGCGTGCCGCTGGGCGTGGCAACCCTGCGCGATCAGTTCAACGATGTTGAGGACGACTCTGCCCGCTTTGCGCTTATGAGCTGGTTTTTCGAAGAAAACCTTGCCGATTTCGCACCGTACAAAGACGAACAGGCGCGCGAAGGGTTCCAGATCGTGGGTACCAGCGGCACGGTCACCACCGTAGCGGCCTCGCATCTGGGGTTGAAGCGCTACGACCGCACCAAGGTGGATGGGCTGCGCATGACCAGCGATCAGATTGACAAAGTCATACGCGGCTATCTAGAACTCGGCCCTCAGGGTCGGCGCCGCGATCCCCGGATCGGGGATGACCGGCAGGCCCTGATCATGTCCGGCTCGGCGATATTGCAGGCGCTTCTCAGATGCTGGCCCACCGATCGCCTTTCCGTGGCGGACCGGGGGCTGCGCGAAGGTCTGCTTTATGCGCAGATGAGTGCGGACGGTGTATTGGAAGACGGACCGTTCTGATGGCGAAGACACCAAGTGGCAAAAGCAATTCGGGCCGCGGACAGCGCGACCTGAAGGTCAAGGTGAAGACCGCGCGTGGGCGCAAGCTCAGCTCGACCCGCTGGCTTGAGCGGCAGCTGAACGACCCCTATGTGAAGCGCGCCCAAGCGGATGGCTATCGCGGACGTGCGGCATACAAGATCTTGGAACTGGATGATAAATTTCGGTTTCTGGTGCCGGGCGCCCGCGTTGTTGACCTGGGCTGTGCCCCCGGTGGGTGGCTGCAGGTGGCAGTTCAACGCGTGAACGCTCTGGGCGAGAAAAGCGGCAAGCGGATCGGCACCGTTCTGGGCGTCGACTTGCAAGAAGTGGAACCGGTCGCGGGCTCTACAGCCCATGTGCTGGATTTCATGGAGGATGACGCGGATCTGAAGGTCAAAGACTGGCTGGGGGGCAAAGCAGATGTGGTGATGTCCGACATGGCCGCCGCGTCCTCGGGGCACAAACAGACGGACCATTTGCGGATCATGGCCCTGTGTGAAACAGCCGCCTATTTCGCGTTCGATGTTCTGGAGGAAGGCGGGACATTTGTCGCCAAGGTGCTGGCTGGCGGAGCCGAAGGGGACCTGCAGAAGCTTCTGAAACAGAAGTTCAACAAAGTGGCGAACGTCAAACCCCCTGCATCCCGGTCCGACAGTTCCGAGAAATTTGTCGTGGCCACCGGCTTTCGCGGCTAGCCTTATTTCAAATCGATCTTGTTGCCCGACAGGCGCTGCTCGCGCAGCGATGAGGCTGCGATTCCCTGCAGCATCAGCGCCTGACCATGGCTGATATCCGAGGGCGCACGGTCACGCAGCTCGGCAATGCGTTGATCCAGGGTGGTTTTTCCCGTTTGGGTCGCGGGCTGAACGTTGGTGGCCGGGCGTTCTGACATATCTCACCTTTTGGCAATGGCTGTGCTTTTACAGCGAAGCTATCGGTGAAATGGGTCGGGACTGGGGCGCAAATCTGCCAGTTCGATGCCGAAGCTCAAAGCGCGACTTGAGGAGATTGAAGGTCGATCAGCGCTCCGTTGTATTCGGCACCAAGGATCAGCATGGCCGAGCACAGGTACAAAAAGATCAGTGCCGCCATGGCCCCCGCCAACCCGGCATACGTGGCGCTGTAGGTGGCAAACTGGGCGATATAGATCGAAAACCCCCACCCTCCGGCCGCCCATAACGCCAGCGTCAGCACGACGCCGGGAAGGATTTGCGTCAGACGGTGACGCCGCGTGGGCAGGATCAGATGTGCCAGCAGCACGGTGCCAGCGGGAACCGCCACGGTGAACGTCCATCGCAGCCTGTCCACGGAAAACCAGCCATCTACATCCACGGCTGTCTTTTCCGAGACCAGACGTGTATAGACCGGCAAAACCACCTCGATCGCGGCAATCGCAAGGATTGCGCCGCCGCCCATGATCACCAACACGATACACAACAGACGCGTCTTCCAGAATGGCCAGCTGTCCTTGTCATGATAGGCCTGGGTCATGGCCTTACGGACGGCGCCCACGCCGTTCGACGCGAAATAGATCGCCAGCAGACCGCCCAGCGTGATCACACCCGAGCCAGCGCCCGCCAGAACCGCGCGCAACTCGGCGATGATCGGCTCCGCCACGTCCTGAGGCCAGGCCCCAAAGATCAGTTCAATCAGCTCGTCGGTGACATAGCCTTGCGACAGTGCGCCTGCGAGGGCGACGGTGAACAGCACAAAGGGAAAAAGCGCCATCATCAGGGACATCGCGACATGGCTGCTCATGACAAAGCCGTTCTTGTCGTTAAAGCGGCCCAGAGCCATCCAGAGCGCGCGGAGATACAGTCCGGGTGAGGGAATCGAAACTTGTGTCATATTCAAATCTTAGCTTGCCTTTCACCGAGGCAGAAGCCGCCACGTGGTAAATTCCCGGGTTAAGCAACTGTGCGCATTGCATAAAGCACCCAGCCTGTGCAGGATCACAGGGCGCACCTGCCCGTCTCAACCCAAGGCCCGCTTATGAGCCCTGAACAACCCGACCGCCTGATCCGTCCCCGCATGTCCCTTGCCGTTCTGCGCGACGTGACGATCATCGCGACCCTTGGCGTGTTGGGATTATATGCCGGTGCAAGCTTTCTGATTCCAATCACCATGGCGTTGCTGATCAACGTGCTGATTATCGCGCTTAGTGATCGGGTTATTGCCCTGACCCGTGCTCCGGTGTGGTTGGCCAATATCGCTGGTGTGACAGTAGTTTTGGCCGGTTTGTTCATGATCATGTATATTCTGGGCAGTCAGGCCACCCAATTCGCGCGATCAATCAACACCTATGAGACGCAGTTTGACGACGCGGTGAACCGCATTGCCGGACTGGTCGGCAACGATGTGACCCGGTTCATCCGGGACAATCTGGTCAGTATCGACATGTCCTACGTGGCCCGCCTTCTGCTGGGCAGCGCGACGTCGCTGCTGAACCAGTTCTTCCTGATCAGCCTGTATGTGGCATTTCTGATGGCCGAACGACTGGCCTTTCGCAAAAAGCTGCAACTTGCGGCAGGCAACCCAAAGCTGGGGGCTGATCTGGCTTCGGTGCTTGACGCAATCTCGCTCAGCCTGCAGCGCTATGTGGGGGTCAAAACTCTGATCAGCCTGATCACCGCCGGGATCAGCTATGCCGTCTTCAGGGCGCTGGGTCTGGAATATGCCGAAACTTGGGCCGTTCTAACCTTTGCGCTGAACTTCATTCCGTCCATCGGGTCGATCATCGCGGTCTGTTTCCCGGCGCTGATTGCATTGGTGCAGTTTGAAACCATCGGTCCGTTTCTGATCATTGTTCTGGGATGCGGCACGCTGCAGTTCCTGATCGGTAACTTTGTGGACCCGGCGATGTTGGGTAGATCCCTGAACATGTCGACCTTTCTGGTCATTCTGGCGTTGACCTTCTGGACAACCGTCTGGGGCCTGATCGGCGCATTCCTGAGCGTGCCTCTGACCGTCTGCCTGCTGATCATCTTCAGCCACATCCCGGCGCTGCGGCCAGTTGCCATTCTGATGTCACTGGACGGACGATTGGCCGATGGTGATCAGACCTAGGCGCGATCAAAATGTGGAGTAGGATCATCGATATGGCAAATTATGGGGGGCACTGAAACTTTGACCCGCTTCACCCGAACTGGAGCACGCTGATGTGGACTCTGCTGGTTTCTGTTTTTGTCTTTCTTCTGGCCTGCGTCGCTGTCGTGTTTTCCGTGCGCGCGGCGCAGACGGCAAGGACGCCGCAGGGGGCGGTCGGATGGGTGGTATTTCTGCTGTCCGCGCCGATGCTGGGCGTTCCGCTTTACCTGTTCCTGGGCCATCACCGGTTTCGCGGATATCGCATTGCACGGCAGGAAAGCGAACGTGTGGTCGAAGGGATCAAAACCTTTGCCGATTTCTCGAAACCCGACCCGGAGTCCATGCGCATCAACCCGCGCCCGTTCGAGGCGCTGGCCCATCTACCGGTATCCCGGGGCAATGGTGCCAAGCTTCTGATCGACGGAGAAGCCACGTTTGAAGCGATCTTCGAGGCTATCGACGCTGCCAGAACCTATGTTCTGATCCAATTCTATATTGTCCGCGACGACGCGCTGGGCCGCGAACTGCAGCAAAAACTGATCGCTGCGGTCAAGCGCGGCGTACATGTGCGGTTCATGACCGATGCGGTCGGCAGCTATGGTCTGGCCTCAAGCTATCTGGAAACATTGCGTGCCGCAGGCGTCGATGTTGCGGACCCGCGCCAGCAGCGCGGGCCGAACTTCCGGTTTCAGCTGAATTATCGCAACCACCGCAAGACAGTCATCGTTGATGGCGAAACCGGGTTCATCGGCGGGCATAACGTAGGTGTCGAATACCTGGGCCAAAGCTCGCGGTTCGGGCACTGGCGCGACACCCATCTGAAAATGACCGGTCACATCGTCCGCCAGCTGCAATTGATCTTTACCGAGGACTGGCACTGGGCCCGCAACGAGGACCTGATTGACCAGCTGGATTGGGCTGGTTCGGAATCCGAGCAGGATATGAACGCCCTGCTGGTTGCAACAGGTCCGGGCGATGACACGGAAACCGGCGCGATGATGTATTTCTCGGCCATCGCCGAAGCGAAAGACCGGTTATGGATCGCATCCCCCTATTTTGTGCCCGATATCGACATCATGACCGCCCTGCAACACGCGGCCCTGCGCGGTGTGGACGTGCGGATTCTGGTTCCTGACGTGATCGATCACCGGCTGCCCTGGCTGGCCGCCTTTGCCTATTTCGATGAGCTCCGCGACTGTGGCGGCCGCGTATTTCGCTATACGGACGGGTTCATGCATCAAAAGGTGTTTCTGGTCGATGACACACTGGCGGCCGTGGGCACAACCAACCTCGACAATCGCTCGTTCCGGTTGAATTTCGAGGCGATGGCCCTGTTTTTTGACGCGCGCGCCGCCGAAGCGACCGCCGAGATGCTGCGCGCCGATTTTGAAAAAAGTTATGAATTAAGACGCACGCTGCTCCAGCAACCGTTTCACATCCGCTTTGGCGCGCCTCTGGCACGGCTTACGGCACCGATCCTCTAATCCATCAGCTCTTTCTGAAAAACGCGCGTCATCAGGGCCACCATAAAAGCGGTCGACAGACCAAAGGCCAATAATCCCGTGACCGCAGCAAATGCACCGAAGATCCGCAGTTGTTCGCCCAGAACAATGTCGCCGTACCCCAGCGTGGTGAACGTCACCAGAGAGAAGTAAAGCGCCGTGTTCATGTCCGGCAACACATCGCTCAGCGTCCAGACGATCGCCCACAGCCAGACCTGAAATGTATGGATGGTCACAATAAAGACCAGCGCTACGCTGATCGGGCCTGCGGTCATCAGAATCCGACTCTTGGCCTCGAAGCGCGCGACCAGTTTGCGGATCACCAGTGTGCACCATGTCAGCAGAATGATCTCGGCCAGAAAGCAGATGCCCAGATAAAGGCTGCCCCAGATGATCTGCTGCGATAATGTCATCAATCCCGATCCCGCTGCGTGTTGTCCCGGCGCTCGGGTCACAATGACGGTTTCGTGAGGCCCGGACAACCCCGGCAGATGCGTAACGCGGCAGGCTGCGGCGAAAGGAACCTGTGCTCTGTCTGCTCTGGACACCGGCTTTCTACGCCGCACATTGTAAGGGGCAAAGGTTGGGACCACGGATGCTACTAAGCGTTGATCATATTCAGAAATCTTATCCCGGCGGACGGCCGGTCCTCAGCGACGTTTCACTGGCGCTGGAACAGGGGAAGACGCTTGCCCTGACCGGCGAAAGCGGCAGTGGCAAAAGCACGTTGCTGCATCTGGTCGCTGCTTTGGACGGCTTTGACGGTGGCGAGATCACGCTGGACGGCACACCGTTTTCAGCGCTGGACGACCCGGGCCGGGCGGCCCTGCGGCGCGAGACGTTGTCTTTGGTATTTCAGCAATTCAACCTGATCCCGTCACTGACCGTAGCGCATAACCTGTCGATCCACGCGCGGCTGGCCGGACGTCACGATCCCGACTGGATCAGCCATCTGGTGCAGCGGCTGGGCCTGTCCGACTTGCTGGAGCGGTTTCCCGAAAACCTGTCGGGTGGTCAACAACAACGCGTGGCCATCGGCCGGGCGATGGCAACCCGTCCCAAACTGTTGCTGGCAGATGAGCCGACCGGCAACCTGGATGAAACCGCCAGCGCGGTCGTGCTGGACCTGATGCTGTCACTGGTTGCCGATACCGGGGCCGCTTTGCTGCTGGTCACGCATTCCCCTGATATCGCCGCCCGGCTGGACAGTCGCGCCCATCTGACAGGTGGTCGGCTTCAATGACCGGTCCTGCAATTCAGGCGCTGTTGTCTCATTGGCGGGCGCATCCGCTGCAATTGGTCACTCTGCTCACGGGAATTGCGTTGGCGACATGCCTGTGGTCCGCCGTGCAGGCCATCAATGCCGAGGCGCGCGCCAGTTATGACCGGGCGTCGGCCCAGTTGGCGATCGGCCAGTTCGACGAGCTTCGCGACCCCGGCGGTCCTATTCCCTTATCCCGTTATGTCACGCTTCGGCGCGCAGGCTGGCAAGTGGCAGCTGTCCTTGAGGGCTCGATGCGAATCGGCGGCCGAACCGTTCGCCTGATGGGCGTCGACATGGTGACCTATCCGGCGCTGCCCGCCGTGACCGAGGCGGAACAGGGTGCAACACCGCCCGACCCGGCTGAGATGCTGACCGCACCGGGGCGTCTGCTCGCCCCGGCGGACCTGTTGCCGGTCTTGCGGAACGCGCCGGGGGTGCCCCCGGTGATCGCCAGCACCTCTCTGCCGCCTGATCTGGTGCTGACGGATATCGGGGTCGCAGAGCGCCTGCTAAACCAGAGTGGCCAGATCTCGCGGCTGATCGTGTTACCAGATCAGCCCAAGGCGATCCCGCCGCTTTCCGACATCGCGCCAGAGCTTGAGCATATCAGCCCCTCATCGCAAATGGACACGGCCCGACTGACCGACAGCTTTCACCTGAACCTGACCGCTTTTGGCCTGCTGTCCTTCGCCGTAGGCCTGTTCATCGTACACGGCACCGTCGGGCTGGCCTTTGCCCAAAGGCGGGGCGTGATCCGAACCCTAAGGGCGTTGGGATTGCCCATGCGGCGCCTCGTCTGGATTGTCTGCGCCGAGTTGCTTTTTCTGGCACTGGCCGGGGGCACCTTTGGTCTGGTGATGGGCTTTTTTCTGGCGGGTGCTTTGTTGCCTGACGTGGCGGCCACGCTGCGCGGATTGTACGGCGCACCAATCGACGGCCAGATGTCCTTGCGGCCCGACTGGGTTATGGCCGGGCTGGCCATGGCGGTTGCGGGCACACTGGCGGCAAGCAGCCAAGCCTTGCTGCGTCTGGCGCGAATGCCTTTGCTGGAAGGTCCCGGTTTGCAGGCGTGGAACGGAACGTCGCAATCCTGGCGTCTGGCCGGAGGCACGGGCCTGCTTCTGATCGCGTTGGGGATTTTGGCCCCTCTCGTCTCGGACGGTCTGATCGCTGGCTTTGCACTGCTTGCCGGACTGTTGACCGGTGCGGCGCTGTTGCTGCCCTATCTTCTGTCCCATGCGCTGCAATTTTTCGGACAAAAAGCGCGCGGCCCTGTGGCCCAGTGGGTTTGGGCGGACATGCGCGCGCAATTGCCGGGGCTGTCGCTGGCATTGATGGCCCTGTTGCTGGCGCTTGCGGCAAATATCGGTGTTGGCACCATGGTCTCGAGCTTCCGTCTGACCTTTGTCGGCTGGCTGGATCAGCGCCTGACATCCGAGCTGTACTTCACCGCACAGAACGACGCGCAGGGCGCGGACATCACCGCATGGCTGGAGCCTCAGGTCGATGCCGTTCTTCCCATCCGCAATGCCGAGCTGAGCCACCCGACCGGCCCGTTGTTTCTGTATGGTGTTGTTGATGATCCGACCTATCGCCAGTTCTGGCCGCTCATCGCCCGCAGCCCGAATGTCTGGGACCAGGTGATGCAGAACGGAGCCGTTCTGATCAACGAACAACTGGCGCGCCGCGCTGATCTGTGGCCCGGAGACCTGGTGTCCCTGACACCCCAACATACGTTGCGCATTGCCGGCGTGTATTCCGACTATGGAAATCCGACCGGACAGGCGATTGTGTCAATGCCGATGCTGGACAGGATCGCGCCCGGAACCACCGCGCGACGCTTTGGCATCCGTGTCGCCCCCGATCGTGCGGCAGAACTGGCCCAGAGCTTGCGGGACAGGTTCGAAATGCCCCCGTCATCCGTCATCCGGCAGGGCGCAATGAAAGCACAATCTTTGGCCATTTTCGAGAAAACCTTTGTGGTAACCTCGGCCCTGAACATTCTGACTTTGGGCGTGGCCGGGTTTGCGATTCTGACCAGCCTTCTGACCCTCTGGACCCAACGACTGCCACAAATCGCCCCGCTTTGGGCGCTGGGGCTAACACGCACGCAGCTGGCAAAGCTTGAACTATGGCGCAGCGTACTGTTGGCGGCGTTGACGGCCTGTTTCGCGCTGCCGCTGGGCTTGCTTTTGGCCTGGGTCTTGTTGGCCGTGATCAATGTGCAGGCCTTTGGCTGGCGTTTGCCCATGCACTTGTTCCCGTGGGATTGGCTGCGCCTGTTTGCGCTGACCCTTGTGGCCGCCGCAATTGCTGCCGCCCTGCCCGCCTGGCGTCTGCGCCAAATTCCACCTGCAAACTTGCTGAGGGTTTTTGCCAATGAACGTTAAGGCATTTCTGTTCTTCCTCCTTCTGCCCCTTGGCGCTTTGGCACAGGGCTATGCCGGGCTTGGTACCAAAGCCGAAGGGTTCGAGGTGCTGCAACCCGGTTACGCGTTCGATTTCCCGGCAGATCATGGCCCCCATCCGCGCTACCGCATCGAATGGTGGTACCTGACAGCCAATCTTGTGGGCGACGACGGGCGCGACTATGGCATCCAGTGGACTTTGTTCCGGTCGGCCCTGAAACCGGAAGAGGCCGAGGGCTGGCAGAGCCCGCAAATCTGGATGGGGCATGCTGCCGTCACCACCCCCCAGGGCCATTATTTCGCCGAACGCCTGTCGCGCGGCGGCACGGGACAAGCGGGTGTCACCGCACAGCCCTTTGAGGCCTGGATTGACGAATGGCACATGAGCGGTGCTGATATCGACACGCTCTCACTCACCGCAGGCGGTCCAGAATTCCGATATGATCTGACCCTACACGCCAGCGGGCCATTGGTGTTCCATGGCGACGGTGGCTATTCCGTCAAATCCGCCGATGGGCAAGCCAGCTATTACTACTCGCAACCCTCCTACACGGTTCAGGGCGTCCTACACTTGCCAGATAGAGATGTTGCAGTCACAGGCCACGGCTGGCTGGATCGCGAATGGTCCTCGCAACCTTTGGCCGAAGATCAAAGCGGCTGGGACTGGTTTTCACTCAGCTTCGATGACGGAGACAAACTGATGGCATTCCGCCTGCGCGGCGCGCGCGGGGATTTCACCGCTGCCACCTGGATTGATGCCGCCGGCGTCGCTACCGCCTTGCCCGATGGCTCGGTGGAATTCGAGTCACTGGAACAGGCCGACGTGGCGCAGCGGCGTGTACCGGTCCGATGGAAACTCCGACTGCCTGATCGAGGGATAGAGGTTGACGTCTCGGCCCTCACGCCAAATTCCTGGATGGGAACCCGGTTCGAATACTGGGAGGGACCTGTCATCGTCGAAGGCAGCCACACCGGTCGCGGATACCTGGAGATGACCGGCTACTGAGGGTTGTTATCGAACCACATAGACCGAAGCTGTCGAATGTCGGATAACCCGTGCAGCGTTCGGGCCCAGCAAATAATCCTTGAGGTCAGGTCGATGTGCACCGATGACGATCAGATCGCTGCCAGCTTCCTGTGCGGTGTGCAGGATTTGCTGATAGGCGCTGCCGGTGGCCACCACATGGCGAACCTTGGCATTGCGCGCCTCTCCCAGCGTCGCGGCGCAAAAGCTGATCAGCTTTTCGTGCGCGGCTTCCACGGCCCTTTCGTGGAATTCCGGCTTGAAGAAACCCGAGACCCAGCTTTCTCCAAAATCCGGTAGCACAGTCACCACATCCAGTTGCGCACCATCCAGTTCGGCCAATTGGGCTGCGCGTTGCAGCACGGTGGCGTCCAGATCATCATTGCTGATGTCCACGGCACAAAGGACGGATTTGCTCATGGTGTTACCTCTTGTTCAGTGGTGCGGGCTGCGCGGCCCCTTTGCAGGAAGGCGATGAGGCCCAGAAGGATGAGCGCGGGGATGAACGTCAGCTCTTTGGGCGGCTGGTTCTGGGGGGCCTGTACGGTGGTGATGCGGACCGGCTCGTCGGCGTAGTAGTCGAAGTTCGACAGCTCGTCCGAGACCGGGGTTC